>NZ_CALNWV010000003.1:0-149201 GCF_940793045.1 Neisseria sp. Marseille-Q2251 | reverse complement strand
AGGTGTGCGATGTGCAGCAGGTATTTGAGCGGGTGTTGCGCCCTCAGTGTTTGGACGGTTTGGCTTTGTCCTTTTCGGTCCGCTTTTGGCTGAGGGCTTTTAACTCCTTTAGGTAGGCAACCTCTGCACGCATATAGCACAACTCTTCAATAAGCTCTGCCTGTGTTTTTTCTTGGTCGGGTTTGTCGGCGATGAAGGGGTTTTTGCGGTGTTCGGTCATGGTTTTGGATTGTGGATGTTCGAGTGCGCCGATACCGCCTTCTTGATAGGCGCGTATCCATCGTCTCAGGTGGGTTCGTGAGATGCCGTAGTGGTCTGCAGTACGCTGTTGGCTGCGTATATGCAGGTAGTGGAGTACGGCTTGGTATTTGAAGTGTAATGTATATTTGCTGATAAAAAAACTGCACCTTAGTGGTTGGAGGTGATGTCCAACTTTTGGGGTGCAGTTCAAACTCAAATCCGAGTTTTCAGACGACCTTTTTAATTCCATTCAAACAGCCTTTGCTATAACGGTATTTACTTCACTTATCAAACTTGCCCATAAAACATTTTAAACCTACAATGCCGCTGTTTATCACATCTCCGAGTCCATCATGTTCTTCGTCCTTTCCCCCGCCAAAAACCTCAATGAAAAAGACCCTGCGCACGTCAAAGAATTCACCCAACCGGACCTCTTGGCAGAAGCCGAAATCCTGATGCGCCAACTGCGTGAACTCGCCCCGCAGCAAATCGCCGAGCTGATGCACGTTTCCGACAAAATCGCCCTCTTAAACGCCGAGCGCAACGCCGAATGGCATACACCGTTTACACCAGACAACGCTAAACAGGCAGTCTTTATGTTCAACGGAGACGTTTACGAAGGCATCGCCGCAGACACCCTCAAGCCAGAACAAATCCAATATCTGCAACAACACCTCCGCCTGCTTTCCGGCCTCTACGGCGTTCTTCGCCCGCTGGATTTGATGCAGCCCTACCGTTTGGAAATGGGAACGGCGTTTGCCAACACACGCGGTAAGAACCTGTATGAATTTTGGGGCGACATCATCACCGACCTGTTAAACGACACCCTTGCCCAAGCCGGCAGCGACATATTGATTAACCTCGCTTCGCAAGAATATTTCAAATCCGTCAACACCCAAAAACTCAAAGCCCGCCTGATTACCCCCGTTTTCAAAGACGAAAAAAACGGCAAATACAAAATCATCAGCTTCTACGCCAAACGCGCGCGCGGACTGATGGTACGCTACGCGGCGGAACACAATATCACTGCCCCAGAAATGCTGAAAAATTTCGATTACGAAGGTTACGCATTTAACGCAGCAGCGTCGAATGAGTCCGAATGGGTGTTCATGCGTAAAGAACAAACCAAGTAAAAACAAAAAACTAAATATTCGCCTGCAAATTTCGCTTGGCAAACCCGGCAAATTTCATTATTATTTCAGCTTCAAGAAACGGAAGCGTGGCAGAGCGGTTTAATGCAACGGTCTTGAAAACCGTCGAGGGTTGATAGCCCTCCGTGAGTTCGAATCTCACCGCTTCCGCCATTTCTTGAAAATAGAAAAACCAAATAAAAATGAAGTGAAGCCCAGCCAACAACATTTTTATTTGGTTTTACTTTATTCTACGGAAACGTGGCAGAGAGGCTGAATGCAGCGGACTCGAAATCCGCTGAGGGTGCAAATCCTCCGTGGGTTCGAATCCCACCGTTTCCGCCAAACCGGACAAAAGCTGCTATTTCCATAGCAGCTTTTTTTGAATTTGCCTCCCAAGTATTGGGTATGTATAGTGGATGGATTCAACTTCAAGGGGCATTCAGTTTTCAGACAACCTTGGATTCGGATTTCAAGTACAACACTAGGATATCAGTGGTTGGAACAGATTCAAGAATATAGTGGATTAACTTTAAACCAGTACGGCGTTGCCTCGCCTTGCCGTACTATCTGTACTGTCTGTGGCTTCGTCGCCTTATCCTGATAATTTAATCCACTATAAAACACTTGGCGTTTCGTAACCAAGTGTTTTTCTTGGGCGGATAAGGATGTTAATGTGTTGCATTGCAGGAAAGGCCAGTATGCTACCGCATACTGGCCTTTTTCTGTTATGGAAAGTTGCACTTCAAATCCGAATCCGCCGTCATCTGAAAAGTATCCATTGCTTTTTCAGACGACCTTTTCGTATTGCCGGATAGTTACTGCTCTTCCAAGCGTCCGTCGTGCATCAGCATGACCCGATCGAAACGGCCAGCCAATTCGTCATCATGCGTGACCACAATCAGGCTGGTATTCAACTCGGATTTCAGATCCAGCATCATATCCAGTACATTTTGCGCATTTTTACGGTCCAGATTGCCTGTCGGCTCGTCGGCAAGCAAGCATTTGGGACGTGTTACCAGCGCGCGTGCAATGGCGGCACGTTGGCGTTCACCACCGGAAAGCTCGCTGGGTCGGTGTTGTATGCGCTTTTTCAAACCCGCTTTTTCCAACATTTCAACCGCACGCTGTTCTGCTTCGGCTTTTTTCATCTTACCAATTAAAAGCGGCATCATGACGTTTTCCAAAGCGGAAAACTCAGGCAGCAAATGGTGGAACTGGTACACGAAACCCAAATACTGATTGCGCAGCAGACCCAGTTGTTTCTGTCCCAACTGACTCAAATCCTGCCCCATCAGTACCACGCTGCCGGAAGTCGGCTTATCCAAACCGCCCAAAATGTGCATCAAGGTCGATTTGCCGCTACCGGACGAACCGATAATGCTGACGCTTTGACCTTCGAGCACTTCGAGCCTCAACTGATTCAAAACGTTGACATTCAATTGACCGTCTTTGTAGCTTTTGCTGACATTATCGCATTTCAAAACTACTTTATTCATAGCGCAAAGCCTCCGCCGGTTGGGTTCTTGCAGCACGCCAGCTTGGATAGAGCGTGGCGATAAACGACAAAATCAGGGAAATGCAGGCAATCAGCACAACATCATGAACACTGACGTCACTCGGAATATAATCAATGAAATAAACTTGTGATTTGATGAATTGGAAACCAAACCAACTCTCTAACTGTTTGACAATACTGCCCACGTTCAAAGCCAGCGTGACACCGGTAATCACTCCGGTCAAGGTACCAAAAAAGCCGGCAAATACGCCCTGCACCATAAAAATTTTCATAATACTGCCCGGGGAGACACCCAAAGTCCTCAAAATGGCAATATCGGCTTGTTTTTCCGTAACCGCCATGACCAAAGAAGAAACCAAGTTAAAGGTGGCTACGGCAACAATCAGCAGCAGAATGATGAACATCACCCTTTTCTCCATTTCTACGGCCTCGAAATAACTGCGGTTGGTGTACGTCCAATCGCGCAACCATACTTCTTCTTGCAGATTTTTCGGCAGCAGTGTTTCGGTGAACGACGGCGCATTGATCGGATCGGCAAGTTTCAATCTCAAGCCTGCCGCATTTTCATCTAGACGGTACAAGACTTGGGCATCTTTCATGTGCGTCAATGCTAGAGTAGTGTTCAATTCATGGATTTTGGTTTTGACCAAGCCGACAACTTTAAATTGTTTCAGACGAGGTACAACACCGGCTGGCGTCACGTTGCCTTCAGGCGTAACGACAGTGATTTTTTCACCAACCTTTACATCCAAAGACTCAGCCAAATCCTGTCCCAAAATAATATCAAATTCGCCCGGCTTCAAATCATCAAAACTGCCCACAGGCATTTCTTTACTGTATTCAACGATTTTTTTTTCTTCATCAGGCAAAATCCCGCGGATTTGAACGCCTTGGACCTCACCCGCATTTGCCAGCAATGCCTGTCCGGAAACATAAGGTGCCGACTGAAGCACCTCTTTGCGTCCTTTAATAATCTCGCGCAGGCTCTCCCAGCTTTTACCGTTGCCGTTATCGTAATAACCCATTTCGGCATGAGGAGCCACTTTCAAAAGCTGCCCCCGTATATCTCTCTGAAAGCCCGCCATGACTGACAATACGACAATCAAAGCCATCACACCGAGTGCAATACCCACAATAGAAATGACGGTGATAAACGACATGAAGCCATTGCGTTTTTTTGCCCGCAAATAGCGCAGTCCTATCCAAGTCTCTAAAGAAGCCATTTATATGCCTCATCCGTTTGTCAAAAAACGCCTATTGTACCGTAAAACCGACAGGTCGTCTGAATACGCCGAAACGACCAAGAATAGAGACATCGCAATTTGTAAACCAAAGTCTTCTTATTCAGGGCTACCGTAAAATCGGCCGAAAAACTTGCACAATCATCTATTCGGCCTTATTCTGAAATCGCGGTAAAGTTTACCGCCATCAAAAAGGAAAACCATTAATGAACATCACAAAATTCTTAGCATTATCCGTTGCCGCTGCCGGATTGGCATTCAGTGCAAATGCGTATGCGGCTAAGGAGATTAAAATCAGTTCAAACAATACGTCCTATTCCGCTGCCGACGTGCAAAAACTTGCCGCAACCGCAGTCGGCATGGGTGTTAAAGAACCGGTCAGCCTGACCGCAGGCAGCGGTGTCGTTACCGTGTCCGGCAGCAGCGCCACCAAATGTGCCTTTAAAGTAGGCAGCGGCGACACTCCGCAAATTCAAGGCGTAAGCTGCAAATAAACCGGCTTTGTTTGAAATAAGGTCGTCTGAAACGCGTTTTCAGACGACCTTATTGTTTTATTCCTTGATTGCGCGCCTTTCATAAACGGCCTGCGCCAAAGTCCCTGCATCGACATATTCCAACTCTCCCCCCAAAGGGATGCCTCTGGCAAGACGGCTGACTTTGTATGGAAGGTTTTTAAACAATTCTGCCAACACATACGCCGTCGCATCTCCTTCGGCAGTAAAGTTTGTTGCAATGATGATTTCTTCGACATCAGCGTTCTGCAACCTTACCACCAGTTTGTCCAATGCGATGGCGCTCACATCCATCCCTTGCGCGGGACTGATTTGCCCCATCAGCACAAAATACAAACCGTCATGGCAATTGGCAGTTTCCATATTGGAAACATCTGCCGGCATATGGACGATCATCAGGCGGTGTTTGTCGCGCGATTCGTCAGAACAGATATCACACAAACTTCCTTCGCAAAATGTGTTGCACATCCTGCAATGCTGGACTTGCTTTAAGGCGTATTGCAAAGCATCAACCAACTCCTGCGCCTGCTCCCGCTTGCTTTGCAGCAATTGATGCGCCATGCGCTGCGCGGATTTCGGACCGACATTGGGTAAAATTTTCAAGGCATTAATCAGCCGCGTAAAAGCATCGGGAGCTTTGCTCATGGTATTCAGACGACCTCTAACCGAAAAACAAGGAAAATCGGAATGTGTATAGTAGTGAAATCACTATATATAGTGGATTAACTTTAAATCAGGACAAGGCGACGAAGCCGCAGACAGTACAGATAGTACGGAACCGATTCACTTGGTGCTTCAGCACCTTAGAGAATCGTTCTCTTTGAGCTAAGGCAACGCCGTACTGGTTTAAATTTAATCCACTATATATTGATGGGGCAAGAAAGGCTGATTATATAATGAAAACGGTCGGATTTTCTCCGACCGTTTGATTCTGTTTAAGGCAGACGGGCAATCATGTTTGCCATCATTGCCGCCTACCTGTTCATCACCTGCTTACTCTGCTGAATTATCAACTTTTTGCGCACCTTGCTCGCGCTTGATTTCCTTGCTGAAATAACGCAGCAATGCGTCAAAAATGTTGGCAGACTGCTGTTGTGCCAGCATTTGTTTGGCAGCAGGCACTTGGGAAGCAATATTTTCCGGCGCTGCAATATTTTGTACTTCAACAATTACAGGAGCCGGCATGCCTTCCAGCAGCATGGCGTATGCAGGTTTGCCATTTTGCGGACGGGCTTTGATCAGTTCGTTATACGCTTCGGGTGCCATGGTCCGGCGTGCATCTTGCGCACTCAATTTCGATACTTCCGACCATTTCAAGTCAACTGCCTTGCCTGCCTTCAAAGCCTCGATGGCTTCTTTGGCTTTTTTATCGGCCAGTTTTGCGGCTTCACTGCGCAGATAAGCCAAACGCACTTCTTCTTGAACATCAGCGAAAGGTGCGGTTTTTTCTTCCCTGACTTCTTTGACACGAATGACCCAAACCGTATCTTTGTCCATGGAAATCAAATCGGAATTGTGTTTTTTCTTCAACACATCTTCACTGAACGCAGCATTAATCAATGCATCGGGCAAACCTGCTGCTTTACCGTTGGCTTGAGTCAACCAATCTTGATCCAGGCTTTCCAGTTTCAGATTTGTTTTTTTAGCGACATCCACCAGGGAAGTCGGCGTATTAAATGCTTCTTCAGAAAGTTTTTCTTTGGCCGAATTGAATTCGGAAGCAGCTTTTTTCAGCTTCAAATCGGCTTCGATACGGGCTTTTTCATGTTCTAAAGACACTTTGTCTTCGATATTCAAAACTTGGACGATATCGTAGCCGACCGGTGTTTGAACCACATCGCTGATTCCGCCTTTAGGCAGCGAGAACGCCACGTTTTCCAAATCCGCCCCCAAGCCGCCGTCTTTAGACAGATAGCCTAAGTTGCCGCCTTTGGAAGCAGATGCGGTGTCTTTTGAATATTTCTTCGCCAGATCAGCAAAATCGGCCGGTTTGGCTTTCAGCTCTGCCGCAACTTTGTCTGCTTCGGCTTTGATTGCCGCGCGTACCGTTTCATCGGCATCTTGAGGCACCGGGAAGAAGATGTGGGCAATTTCACGGCGGGGCGAAAGATGGGGCGCCTGCTCGTCAAATGCTTTTTTCACTTCGTCTTCGCTGACGGTCTGTTTGTCCGCCAAATCTTTGGCACTCAGGGCAATGTATTCCAATTTCACGCCTTGTGGAATCAGATAATCTTTTTTGTGAGCCTCATAATATGCCTTCAGTGCGGCATCATCGACTTTTACTTGAGAAACAAAGGCTTCAGGATTGAATGTTACCGAACGGATATCGCGGGTCGCCTGAGTCAGCTTAATCAGCTGCTCTGCTTGCGCATCGCTGATAATCGCACCGTTTTGCACCAAATTGATCAAACTTTGCAACGCATACCGTTCGCGGATGTCGGCGACAAACTGGTCTTCCGTCATATGGCGCTGACTCAGGAAGTTTGAAAAGATCTGTTGGCTGAATTTACCGTTTTGATCGTGAAAATTAGGATCGTCCACGATCAGTTGTTTAAGCTGCTCTTGGGAAACTTCCACACCCATCAGCTTGGCACCTTCCTTCAAATAGGCGCGTTGAACCAAAGATTGGAATACTGCTCCCCGCGACGGGCTTTGACCTTGAAGCTGCTCACCTTGCAACTCATTATTCAAAGAATACTCACTGATTTTTTCATCCCCTATTTTGACGATAAAATCAGAGCCGGGCGCAGCAACCGTGCTGACACCGAAGCCGACGAAGGTCAGCGCAATCAGACCCAACAAAATCTGGGCCGGAGTTTTATATTTTTCAACGGTATGGAACATATTATCTGAAGACGTAATGGTTAAAATAGCAAACGCGCATTGTAGCGCGTTTTGCCTTGTTATGCACTCTTGGCAGAACGCCGGTCCGACTTATTTTTCAGACGACCCCATTCCGCCGTATCGTGTTATTTTGAAAAAATTTCTTGGTAGTTTTCTTCGGAAAAGCCGACGAAAAACCGCCCTTCTTTTTCCAAAACCGGCCGCTTGATGATGCTGGGCTGTTCCGCCATCAATCGAACCGCGCCATCGGCGTTAGCCGCAGCGGCTTGGGCTTGCCCATCCAGTTTGCGCCACGTCGTACCGCGTTTGTTCAATAAAACCTCCAGCGGTATCTGCTCCAACCATTTGCTTATCGTGTCAACTTGCGGCGGGCTCTTTTTAAAATCCACAAATTGAAAATCAACGCCATGTTCTTCCAACCATTTGCGGGCTTTTTTCACCGTATCGCAATTGGGAATGCCGTATAACTGAATCATCTTGAAATCACTCTCTATCCTAAAGAAAAAGCGCCGTCATTTTAGCCGATTTTCCTTTTAATCAGAACAAAATGGGTCGTCTGAAACCTTTTCAGACGACCTCTGTACGCTTTTCCTATACTCAACGGCTTTTTTCATCAAGCGTTTGTTCTTATAATATCGAACTATTCCATTGCTACCCGACAAAGGATTCCACATGCAAACCCGCCTGCCATTTTTTGGTGTCGTCCGAGTCAGCGGGGAGGACAGAGCCTCCTTTCTTCACGGCCAATTATCCAACGACATCAACCATCTGAACGAAAACACCGCATGTTATGCCACTTACAACACCCCGAAAGGGCGCGTGTTGGCAAATATGATCGTCCTCAACCGAGGAGAAGACTTGCTGCTGATTATGGCGCAGGATCTGACCGAAGCCATTGTCAAACGGTTGCGCATGTTTGTCCTGAGAGCCAAAGTCATCTTTGAACCGCTGCCCGATTTTGCCGTCGCAGGCGAGCTGGACGAAACTGCCTCACCCTCTCCCGCAGCTGAACCTGCCCTATCCTTTCCTGCCCAAGCAGACGATGGGGTATACACCATTATCCTGCCCCATTCAGGTCGTCTGAAAATCGGCGAAGCCGGGCTTCTGCCCGAATATGACGCGGCAGCCGAAAACGCTTGGAACCTGCACGAAATCCGCAGCGGCTACGCTTGGATTTCGACGGCGACCAAAGAAACTGCCGTTGCCCAAATGCTCAACCAACACATCATCGGCGGCGTACATTTCAAAAAGGGCTGCTATCCGGGACAGGAAATCATCGCCCGCGCCCAATATCGCGGACAAGTCAAACGCGGGCTGGCGGTTTTACGGGGCGATTCGTTGGAAGCCGCAGGCGTTGCCGTTCAAAACGGAGGCGAAGAAGCCGGACAAATCATCAATACCGCGCTGACCGATACCGGCAGCCTGAGTCTTGCGGTTATCAAATTTTCGGCAGCACACGCCGATTTGACCGATGCCGACGGTAATGATTTAAAACAAGAAACTTTATTCTTTACAGTGGATGCTTGACGCGCAGCGATCGGTCAATCCTCCATCTTATAGTGGATTAAATTTAAATCAGGACAAGGCGACGAAGCCGCAGACAGTACAGATAGTACGGCAAGGTAAGGTAACGCTGTACTGGTTTAAAGTTAATCCACTAAAAAAGGTCGTCTGAAAACGCAACATAGACAATCCCGGCGTTTTCAGACGACCTTTTTCAATCCATCCTTATTTCTGCCAATACGTTTTCACGTTCACAAATTCATACAACCCGAATTCAGACAATTCCCGTCCGTAACCGGAAGCCTTGACGCCGCCAAAGGGAAGGCGCAGGTCGCTGCTGGTGTGGCGGTTGATAAACACCGAGCCTGCTTGGATTTTTTCGGCAAATGCCCAAGCGCGGCGGGTATCGGCGGTATAAATGCTGGCGCCCAATCCGTAGGGCGTATCGTTGGCAAGGGCGACGGCGTGTTCCTCGTCCTTTGCCCGCAAAATCATGGCAACCGGCCCGAAAACCTCTTCATTCCAAACGCGGCAGTCAGGATTCACTTTGTCCAATACGGTGGCGGGGTAAAACCAGCCCTTTCCTTCGGGAATGAAACCGCCCGTCAGAACCTGCGCACCGTGTGCGACTGCGTCCTGTACCTGAGCGTGTACGTTTGCGCGCAAGTCTTCGCGGTGCAGCGGGGCGAGTGTGGTCGCAGGGTCTTTGGGATCGCCTGTTTGCAATTTGGCGCATTCGGCAAGGAACAGGGGGATGAAGCGCTCGGCAACGGCTTCGGTTACGACGATTCGTTTGGCTGCGTTGCAAGACTGACCCGCGTCACGGAAACGCGAATAACAAGCTTCGACGGCGGCGCGTTCGAGATCCGCATCGGGCATGACAATGAAGGGGTTGCTGCCGCCGAGTTCGAGGACGGTTTTCTTGAGGTGCATTCCCGCATGGGCGGCGAGCAGGCGGCCGGTCTGTGTCGAGCCGGTAAACGCCATCGCATCGGTGTCTTCAATGGCTTTCAACGTATCGTCGTTGTCCAGCCATGCGCCAATCAACGGAAGGTCGTCTGAAACCAGTTCCAACAGCGCAGCGCTGACCCGCGCAACACTGGGCGCAGGCTTGACGGCACAAGCGTTTCCCGCGCACAGGGCTGGAATGGCAAAACGCAAAACCTGCCAGACAGGATAGTTCCACGGCATGACGGCAAGCACAACGCCCAACGGCTCAAAACGCACCTGACTGAGGCTCGCCTGCGTAGCAATGGTCTTATGCGCCAGCAACTCGGGGGCAAGGCGGACGTAATATCGGATGAGCTCGACGGATTTATCCAGTTCGGCACGGCATTCATGCAGGCAGCGTCCGACTTCTTCGCAAACCATTTCCGCAAGCCGCTCCTTGTTTTGCGCCAAACGCTCGGCAAAAGCTTGCAGCAAAGCAGTCCGCCCGGTTACACCCAACCGCGCAAACGCCTGCTGTCGCACCTTCAACGCTGCCAATTCTTGTGCAAACTCTGCATAACTCTGCGCAGGATGGCGGCAAAGGGTTTCGCCGGTATAGGCGTTGATGCTGTGAAACATGGTTCGGCTCCTTTGTATGTCGGTTTTATTTTAGGTCGTCTGAAAATTAAGACGTTCTTTCAGACGATGTTTGTTCATCAAAGATGGCGCGATTATATAGCAAACTCGGATAGAACATCTCCACACAGTTCTTCTCCTTTTAATTCAGCCTGTTGTTATCCATTTAAAATAATCATAAGTTAGGATCCTAAAATAAAATTACTTGATAAAACTTTTAATTAATTTCTCTATTTTTAGATGATATTCAATCAACTCTTGTTGAGAAAGCTGCTTAGAAAAATTTCCATATTCATGTACACTGATACTAGGATAATAATCTACTGACAAACCATTTATGCATGAGTCAACTGCGATTGAAAAATGCGGTTCATTAAGTCTTTTTCCATTTTTTCTACCATCATCCCTTACTTGTATTCTTACTGGATTTTCATCATCCCTAATATAATTAAATTCATGATAGAATGGTTCTTCATTAAATCTTTCATATGCTTTATAGTCTTTAGAAGAAGTTATTTCTTTTGAACCGTACCTCAAAATCATTTTTTTAAGATACTTAGGATCTAAAAGGCATTCAGAATTTTTCTGAATCGAAATAGTGTCTATCATCGGCAGACCATCCTTCAATGCCTTAACAAATTTATCTTTATTCTTCCGATTAAAAGGCTCTAAAATCCAAGAATCTCCTTTGCGTTTGGCATGGACGTAAATATCAAACCTACCGCCCTTATAGATTTTTTCCTCATCCGACATCCATCTTGTTGCCGAATTTCGGGACGAACCTGCCAAATAACCGTAAGGTACGCTCAGCAACGTCCCATCCAAATCAATTTTAATATTTCTTTCAAAGCCTGTTATGGGTATCTGATTGTCCATTTCTACTTCTTCCTTATTTTCTGAAGATGGATAACAAGCTGCCAAAGCGAATGAACCCAAAACTGCTATTAGAGCTGATAGCTTCTTCAATACCCTATCTTTTCCACATTCCACTTTTACTCTTCCTGTAACAGATTTCTGATTAATCAGACCAGCTGAAATACAATCCATTATCAATTTCTGATTCCTGTAGAAATACCATATTCTCATAAACCAGCAATTTATTTCAGATAAATGGTATTTAACTTAAGCAAACGTATCATTACAACTGAAAATACAACAAAAGGTCGTCTGAAAATATTTAGACGACCTTTTGTTGTATTTTCAAAAACCCTGATGTAAGGACCGAGAACTACTCAATTCGTCTGAAACTGAAGTTCTGCGTCGCAAGCCAGCACACGCCTGAGCCGATGCAGACCATAATCGCGCCCTGCCAAAACTGTACAGACAGGGGCGCATTGAGCAGGACGGAGGAAATGAGAGCAGAAAAAATGGGAATGAAATAGGAAGCGCCTGCCAAGACGGTCATATTGCCGCATGAAATGCCGATGTTCCAAACCGCATAGCCCAAGCCCATGCAGGCTGCGGCGGCAACGGCATAAAGTATGGCGCCGGTATCGAAATGAAGGCTGCCGTAGCCGCCTGCGAAATATTTTGCCCACAGGATGCAGGAGACGAGGAGGAAGAAAAAACCGACGGCATTGCCCTGCGCTTTGGTTCTGGCGGTCAGGGTGCAGTATGCCGCCCAAAACAGCGCGTCCAACAATGCCATGATGTAACTGAGCGGATTGGTTCGGACGTTGCCGATAATCTCGGGCAAAGAAAATCCACCGTCACCGCCTAAAACGGTGGCAATGCCTATAAACGAAAGGGTAAAGCCTATGCCTATCCACCATTTTGCGGGCTGCTTGTTAAACCAAACTGCACCGATGATGGTAAACGTCGGCCAAAGATAATTGACCATACCGACTTCGACCGCTTGGCGTGCGTTGTCGGCAAAACCGATGGAAAGAGACAGGCACAATTCGCAGCCGACGAAAAAAATGCTTGCCCAAAAAAGGTAGCTGCGGCTGAACTGCCGCAGATTCGGTAATCCGAAAATAGCCAAGAGCAACAAAGTGGAAAGGCTGTACATCACCGCCGCGCCGCCGACCGCCCCCATGTGCAGGCTCAAGGCGCGTATCAACCCGACGACGGAACTCCAAAAGGCTACGGCAAGCAGACCTATGGATGTGGCTTGATTGGGGGTAAATGCGTGTTGGAGCAGACGGTTCATGATGTGTTGTGTTGGGATTTGTTTTATTGTGTAATTTTTTGATATTTTACGCCTCCTGTTTGCATAATCAAGAGGAAAGGTCGTCTGAAAACCGATATCAACCCTATCTCCCTCTCCCAATCCAGAATATAACGAAATCGCATTAAATTAAAACCAAGCATTCTTTCCGTTTTTCAGACGACCTGTTTACAGTATCGCCACTGTTTTCAGAAAAATCACCATTCAACCAAACAATTAAAGCCGCGCAGGCAAACGCTCTGCCTCAAGCAGCCGTCCGCACAAAGGAACCGATATGACCCCAGCCAACCCGCTTCCCGCCGAACTTTCCGCACAACTCGCCGCCCTCTCGCCTACACAGCTCGCTTGGCTTTCCGGCTACTGCTGGGCGCAAAGTCAAGGGGCGGCGGGCGGTTTGAGTGTTTCCGCCGCTCCCGCCGTTGCAGCCCCCGTGCGACGCGTGTTGGTCTTATCCGCCTCGCAAACGGGCAATGCGCGCGGCGTTGCCGAATCTTTACACGCCAAACTCAAAAACGCCGGCGTAGAAGCCGTATTGAGCAGCGCGGGGGACTTCAAAAGCAAAACCCTGCCCGATGAAGACATCGTGTTATTGGTAACATCCACGCAAGGCGAGGGCGAACCGCCCGAAGAAGCCCTGCCGCTGTATAAATTCGTCTTCGGCAAAAAAGCCCCCGATTTGGGCAAACTCACTTTTGCCGTTTTAGGTTTGGGCGATTCTTCCTATCCCAATTTCTGCCAAGCGGGCAAAGACTTTGACGCCAAATTCGCCGAACTGGGCGCACGTCGTCTGAACGATTTGGGCATCTGCGATTTAGAGTTCCAAAGTGCCGCCGACGCGTGGATAGAAGCCGTCGTCCCCCTAGTTGCCGAGTTTGCCGCGCAAACCGCCGCAGCATCCGTTGCAACATCTGCTACCCCTCAAACCGCCGGCACTGTCTATACCAAAGACAAACCCTATACCGCCACCCTGTCCGTCCGCCAAAAAATCACGTCCCGTTCCGCCGAGAAAGATGTGGAACACATCGAAATCGACCTGTCCGGCTCCGGCCTGCACTATCAGGCAGGCGACGCATTGGGCGTACTCCCGCTCAACGCTCCCGCTTTGGTTCAAGAAATCCTTGATTTGCACCAATTAAGCGGCGAAGAAAAAATCCGCCTTTCAGACGACCTCGAAACCGACATCCGCACCGCCCTGACCGAGTCCGCCGACATCACGCAAAACACGCCGGCACTCGTGCAGCAATACGCCGAATTGTCCGGTAGCGAAGAACTCAAAACCACAGCCGCCGACAAAACCCGATTGGACGCCTACCTCGCCGCCACCCCGCCCGTCGGCGTCTTTGCCGCCCATCCCCATCCGTTGGACGCGCAAACCCTGTTCCAACTGTTCCGCCCCCAAACCCCGCGCCTTTACTCCATCGCCTCCGCGCAAGACGAAGTCGGCGAAGAAGTCCACCTGACCGTCGGCGTCGTCCGCTTCGAACACCACGGCAACACCTACACCGGCGCAGCCTCAGGCTATCTGGGCGAACGTCTTGAAGAAGGCGGCGAAGTACGCGTCTTCGTCGAACCCAATCCCAATTTTCGACTGCCCGCCGACGGCAACACCCCCGTCATCATGATAGGCGCAGGCACAGGCATCGCCCCCTTCCGCGCCTTCATGCAACAACGCGCCGCCAACGGCGACAACGGCAAAAACTGGCTCATCTTCGGCAACCAACGCCTCGCCGACGACTTCCTCTACCAGCTTGAATGGAGCGATTACCGCAAAGACGGCACCCTCACACGCGCCGACTTGGCATGGAGCAGACAAGGCGAACACAAAGTCTATGTCCAACACAAAATTGCCGAACACGCCGCCGAAGTCTGGAACTGGCTGCAACAAGGCGCACACCTCTACGTCTGCGGCGACGCCACCCGCATGGCACGCGACGTAGAAACCGCCCTGCTCGACGTCATCGAAACCCAAGGCAAACTCAGCCGTGACGATGCCGAAGACTATCTCAACGAAATGCGCGAAGACAAACGCTACCAACGCGACGTTTATTGATACCGCCCCAAACAAAAGGTCGTCTGAAAAGCCCAAATCGGGTTTTCAGACGACCTTTCGCATCATCAAGCCATTTATAGTGGATTAAATTTAAATCAGGGCAAGGCGAGGTAACGCCGTCCTGGTTTAAAGTTACCACTATATCTCGCTAAACAAAGCAAACCATTCAGACACACCTTCCACCGCTTATCCCATTTTCTTTACCCATTATCTCAACCCAGCTAACATACAAAATTCATTGTCATTTCCACCCAACATAAAACCCGATTTATTTGTTACAAACCGCATCAGGAGATGATGAACATCGAAAAAGCATAAAGAATGTTATCAATAATGAAGACATTCAATAGAAAGCTGACTGTATTAGCGGGTTTGCTGGTTATAGCGGCATGTAGCAATCAGCCGAATTTGACGCAAGATAGAATGCAAGATGCAGAAGCCGTTAAAACTGCAGCTACCCCGAATTTTGAATGTCATCCTTCCGAGTATAAATTCAATACCCTTGGAGAGCTGCCTCAGCCCCCATCTGCGGCAACAGTGTTGAGCATATCAGCTGTACAGGAGTTTGATGCGCCTTTTAGAAATATTCATCGCCTCCCCATACCTATGAACAAAACACTGATTGTTACTAAATTACAGGAGTTAGGTTTTCGAGAAGATGATAATGATGAAGTAAAAACAGAAAAAGGGAAAAATTTATATACCTATGAAGTTTTAGGTCATGAAGATTCTGCTTTATATATATCATTGAAAGACTTTATCGAACCTTATTGCGCATATCGAACAGAAGTTCATTTAAATGAATCAGGTCGTACCATCAATGGCGTAGAAATATTGATTGGAAACGATGGACTTATCTTGAAAGACGCCACCATCCCCGATTTAGTCATCTCTACCATTGATCATAAACACAAGCCTGAAAACCTGTTTAAAGACCTGTTGGACAAACATATCCAAAACATCGAAGCCTTTAAACAGCAACAGCCGCTTAATGAAGAGCTGATCAGCACGCGTACTGTATACGATGGCATTACCTATGAAATCAACTCATTTGGTGGAGGTAGGAGAACAATACTACAAATCTATCGATATAAAACCTGAAAGAAAGCCCATAACTAATTACAACAAAGACCAAATAAAGAAAGTAAAATCATGGAGATAGTCAATAGAAAGCTGATGGTATTGGCTGGTTTGCTGGTTATGGCAGCATGTAGTAATCAACCAAACTTGACCCAAGATGGAAAGCAGGATGCAGAAGCCGTTAAAACCGCAGCGACCCCGCATTTTGAATGTCATCCTTCCGAGTATAAGTTTCATACGCCTCCTCGGCTCCTGCCTGCAGACCCTGCGGCATACCCGCGCTATGAACCTACTCATTTCGAGGCAGTTAAACGCCTGCCTATCCCCATGAACAAAGAACTAATTGTTCCCAAATTGCAAGAGTTAGGCTTTATCGAAAACAGCAATAATGAAATCGTTGAAAAAAATTTCGGGAAACAAAATATGTATAGAGCCGCTGACTATCATGCCAATCTTTTTTCTGTATCTATAGTTTTAAAAGACTTTGTCAAATTGGGATGTCCGTATAGTGTCAACATATATCATGTCAATAACAAGGTAGACGGTGTGGATGCTGTGATTGGAAACGATGGACTTATCTTGAAAGACACCACTATCCCCGATTTAATCATTTCCACCATCAACCATAAAAACAAACCGGACAACCTGTTTCAAGACTTGCTGGACAAACATATCCAAAACATCGAAGCCTTTAAACAGAAACAGCCGCTTAATGAAGAGCTGATCAGTACACGCGCCGTGTATGATGGCATTACCTATGAAATCAATTCTTTCAAGGGCGGCAGGTCAACCAATCTGCAAATCTATCGATATAAAGACAAGTCAAACAAAAAATCTCATTAAAACACAGGAGCCAACCGCTCATAACACAGGTCGTCTGAAAACCTCAAACCGACAATATTGCAAACACGGCAATCGGTTTCGCAATGCCAAACCTGTGTTTTCAGACGACCCGTCCATATGCCGCAGCCTCTCAAAATCGGGTATGATTCCCCCTTTCAAATCAGGAGCCTGACTATGCAGACGCAAGCCGTTATCCGCCATATTGCCGACTGGCTGAAAAACTATGCCGCCGCCGCACACGCCAAGGGGTTTGTCGTCGGCGTTTCCGGCGGTATCGATTCCGCAGTCGTTTCCGCCATCGCGGCACGGACGGAGCTGAAGGTTCTGCTGCTTGAAATGCCCATCCGCCAAAAAGCCGACCAAGTCAGCCGCGCGCAAGAACACATTCGCCGGTTGGAACAGGCGTTTCCCAACGTCAGCGGGATGCGCGTGAATTTGACGCCGACTTTCGATACCTTTGCCGCCGATGTCGAAGTCGATGAAACCGAGTTCCCCGCCAAACAGCTCGCGCTTGCCAACGCCCGCAGCCGCCTGCGGATGCTGACGCTTTATTATTACGGTCAGCTAAACGGTTTGCTGGTTACCGGTACGGGCAACAAAATCGAAGATTTCGGCGTGGGTTTCTTCACCAAATACGGCGACGGCGGCGTGGACATCAGTCCGATTGCCGATTTGACCAAAACGCAGATTTATCAAATTGCCGCCGAACTGAACATCGCCGAGTCCATCCAAAAAGCCGTGCCGACCGACGGGCTTTGGGATACCGAACGCACAGACGAAGAACAGATGGGCGCAAGCTATCCCGAACTCGAATGGGCGATGAGCGTTTACGGTACGCGCCGTCCCGAAGATTTTGAAGGCAGGCAGCGCGAAGTCTTGGAAATCTACACCCGCCTGCACAAAGCCATGCAACACAAAGTCAATCCGATTCCCGTCTGCAACATTCCCGAAGAGATGCTGAAATAAACAAGGGGTCGTCTGAAAACGGTTTTCAGACGACCTTTTCAAAACAAAGAGGGTTGAAATCGTCAAACATTGCTCCAAAATATCGAATGTGCTTACAGCAGGTTGCATAAATTACCCGAACTTATCAAACCCGCCGTTTTGTGTAAAAATACTGCAATGGAAAAAATTACTCACCAAAATCTACATCCCTTACTTTCCAAAAGTCTGACCGACACCGATTTCGTCCTTATCCTCAACGCCTTAATCAAATTCCTGCGGCGCGGCGGCAAAAAACAGGCGGCAGAACGCTTCGACCTGATTATCTCCACGCTCAAACAAGACGAAGAACTCGGAAAAAACTTCAGTGGCCGCTTCTACCACTGGCTTTCGCAAGTCCACATCTATCCCGCGCTGATCAAACTCGGCATCTTCTCGCGCCACAGCTTTACCCGCGAGATGGGCATACGCATATACGAACGCTTCAGCCCGTCCTACAAAGACTTTGCCAACCTGCGCGAAGTGTTCCTCTACCTTTTCCACTCCGAAAACGACGACAAATGGCTGCAAACCCTCAGCATCCGCCAATGGTTGAGCCTGTACGACCTGATCCGCACCAGCGCCGATCCCGCCTTGCTGCAAAACGCCTGCCGCCAGTTGGTTGACGCTCGTCTGCGCGCCATCGAAATGCTGGCCATTTGGATTGCCTCCGAAGCCATCGAACCCGACCTCATCCGCATCGCCCCGCGCCTGCTCGAAGCCGATTCGCCCTTCGTCGCCCTCCAGCGCGAAACCGCCAAACTGGTCGAACACTACCGCAACGACACCACCCCTTACGACACCGCCCACCTTGAAGTCATGTTCGACCAATGTTGCAGTCAGATCGACTATCTGCGCCGAAAAGGGACGGGCGCAGGTTCAGGCTCGTCCGTCAAAGTCGCCCACCTGCTCGAACGGCTCCAGCAGACCGTAGATCGCCTGAAATTGCTCACCGACATCCAAACCGATGCCGGCAACCGCAACCGCCTGACCATTACCCTGATGAACTCCCTCATCTACGCCGCGGTCGAGCAATACAGTACCCGCCACCTGCGCCGCAGCAGCATACGCATGCTCGCCCGCAGCATTACCGAAAACAAAAGCCACCACGGCGAGCATTACATCACCCGCAACCGCAAAGAATATTTCAAAATGTTCTACTCCGCGGCGGGTGGCGGCGTCATCATCGCCCTGATGGCATTGCACAAAATCCACATCGGCACACTCGGCTTCAGCCCCTTCGTTACCTCCTTGCTGTCAGGGCTCAACTACGGTATAGGCTTCATGCTCATCCATATGCTGCACTGCACCGTCGCCACCAAACAGCCCGCCATGACCGCCGCCAGCTTCGCCGAACAGGTCGATCTCAACGAAGGTGGCAAAGCGGTGGACAACAAGCTCGCCAAGCTCCTTATCGACGTATGCCGCTCCCAAAGCGTCGCCGTCTTCGGCAACGTTTCCATCGCCATACTCTTGGCGTGCGCCATATCGTTTGGCTATGCCCATCTGCACCAACAGCCCATACTCGATGTCCACACCACCGCCTACCAGTTCAAATCCATAGACATCATCGGCCACCCGACGCTATGGTATGCCGCTATTGCAGGCTTGTGGCTGTTCTGTTCCGGCATCATCGCAGGTTTCTTCGACAACCGCGCCGACTACCTCAACCTGCGCCAACGCCTGCCCTTCAACCCCTTGTTGCGCAAAATCATGCGCCCCAAACCCCGCCGCGTCCTCGCCGCCTACATTCACAAACACTACGGCTCACTGGTCGGCAACTTCATCTTCGGTATGCTCTTGGGCATGACCGGCTATTTCGGACACCTCCTCGGTCTGCCGCTGGACATCCGCCATGTCGCCTTCTCCTCCGCCAACCTCGGCTATGCCGCCGTCAGCGGCAACGTCGGTTTAGGTGCATTCCTGCTCGGCATTTGCAGCGTCCTCGCCATCGGCTTGGTCAACCTCATCGTCAGCTTCACCCTCGCCCTCTTCGTCGCCCTGCGCTCGCGCGGCACGAAAATCGGCAGCGTCGGCAATTTGTGCAAAAGCTTCTGGCAGCAGATTAAGGCCAACCCGCTGATCTTGTTTTTCCCGGTTACGCCGGTTCAGACCAAAGAGCCGGTCAAAGAGCAGGGAGAAAAGCATTAAGGCAAGCCGACAGACAGCGCTTCAGTAATCAACCTCTTTTTCAGACGACCCCGCTATGCCCATCCTCGCTTGGAACACCCCGCCCGCCCCCGCCGAACTTGCCCGCGTGATCGAAACCCGTCCCGCGCCGCTGCATTTGGTTGCCTGTCTGAGCGAAAACCGCATGCCCGATTTTCCTTTGTCCGATGCCCCGACCGAGTTGGAAGGTCGTCTGAAAACCCGCCTCGACCAAATCCTGAAATGCCTTCAGTTCAACAGCGTCAACTTTCTGGAAAACCTGTTGCCCAACGTACATCTCTGGCTTGTCCCGCCGCACCGCGCCGACAGCCTGCACGAACATTTCGACCATATCGAATGGCAGACCGAAGCCGTACCGCAAGCCGCGCCCAAGCCCTTAAAACCTTGGTTCAGACGACCACAATCTACCACTCCGCCCGAACACGCATTGGTTATCGGCGCGGGCATTGCCGGTGCCGCGACCGCGCGCAAGCTGGCGGAACATGGCGTGCGCGTTACCGTTTTGGAAGCGGGCAAAGCGGCGCAAGGCGGCAGCGGCAACCGCCAAGGGCTGCTCTACGCCAAAATCTCGCCGCACGACACCGAGCAGACCGAACTGCTGCTGGCAGGCTACGGCTACACCCGCCGCCTGCTGCAAGACCTGTTGCCCGATTCCGACGCATGGGGCGGCGACGGCGTGTTGCACCTCAATTTCGACGAGGCCGAACGCAAACGCAATCAGGCATTGGGTTTGCAACAGCATCACGCCCACCTTTACCGCAGCGTGTCCGCCGACGAAGCCGCGCAAATCGCAGGCATAGACGTCTTTTCAGACGGCCTCTACTGGCCGCAGGGCGTATGGCTGAACCCGCCCGCCGTCGTCCGCGCCTTGCTGAATCATCCGCTGATTACGTTGCACGAAGACACGCCCTTATCCTCCGCCGAATACGACGGCGCAAACTGGACGGCACACACGCCGCGCGGCAGCTTCAGCGC
The DNA here is from genome assembly GCF_940793045.1 of Neisseria sp. Marseille-Q2251. Taxonomy (NCBI): domain Bacteria; kingdom Pseudomonadati; phylum Pseudomonadota; class Betaproteobacteria; order Neisseriales; family Neisseriaceae; genus Neisseria; species Neisseria sp. Marseille-Q2251. Next base: position 128,378 of record NZ_CALNWV010000003.1, on the reverse strand, counting down.
ACGCTGCATCATTTACTGCATGGGCGCACACAGCCCGAACGCCGCCGATGCCAACATCTCCGCCCTGCCTTTCCGCCAAATCCGCGGGCAAACCGGCGTAGCGGCGGCAAGCGGTTTTTCCAAACGCCTGCGCTGCGCCCTATCCGGCGAAAGCTACATCAGCCCGAGCTGGCAAGGGCAACACTGTTACGGCGCGACTTTCGTCCTCAATAGCGACGACGACGCTTGGCATACGCACGAAGAAACCGCCAACCGCGCCGCCCTGCAACAACTCAACCCGCCATTGGCGCAATCATTGTTTGAGCAAAACCCGCTTTGCTCGGTTTCAGACGACCTCTCTGACCCGCCGCAAGGACACGCCGCCCTGCGCTGCGACAGCCCCGACCACCTGCCCGTTGTCGGCGCACTCGGCGACATCGCCGTCATGCAGACCGCCTATGCCAAACTCGCCTTGGACAAAAATTACCGCCTCGACAACATCCCCTGTCCCTACCTGCCGAACGCCTACATCAACACCGCACACGGCACCCGCGGACTCGCCACCGCCCCCGTCTGCGCCGCCGCCATTACCGCCGACATCCTCGGCCTGCCCCAGCCCCTGTCCCAACGCCTGCGCACCGCCCTGCATCCAAACCGCGCCGTCATCCGCGCCATCGTGCGGCAGCAGCCTTTGCTTTGATGCGTAGGAGGTCGTCTGAAAAGCTGCCTGAGCACGCTGTCAATCGACCTCCGTTTCCACTATAATGTCGCATCCCATGCCCATACGGAACAGGCCGTCTGTTTTCAGACGACCTGTTTCTTTTATAGTGGATTAAGTTTAAATCAGGCCAAGGCGACGAAGCCGCAGACAGTACAGATAGTACAGAACCGATTCACTTGGTGCTTCAGCACCTTAGAGAATCGTTCTCTTTGAGCTAAGGCGAGGCAACGCCGTACTGGTTTAAAGTTAATCCACTATATTTCCGCTTTTTTTAAAGTCCTACAAACACTTATGCTGCTCGACCTCAACCGCTTTTCCTTTTCCGTCTTCCTGAAAGAAGTCCGCCTGCTGACCGCCCTTGCCCTGCCCATGCTGTTGGCGCAGGTCGCGCAGGTGGGCATCGGTTTCGTCGATACCGTGATGGCGGGCGGTGCGGGCAAGGAGGATTTGGCGGCGGTGGCGTTGGGCAGCAGCGCGTTTGCCACGGTTTATATTACCTTTATGGGCATTATGGCGGCGCTGAACCCGATGATTGCCCAGCTTCACGGCGCGGGCAAAACCGGTGAAGTGGGCGAAACGGGGCGGCAGGGGATTTGGTTCGGGCTGTTTTTGGGGATTTTCGGCATGGTTTTGATGTGGGCAGCGATTACGCCGTTCCGCAACTGGTTGACTTTGAGCGATTATGTAGAAGGCACGATGGCGCAGTATATGCTGTTCACCAGCTTGGCAATGCCGGCGGCAATGGTACACCGCGCCCTGCACGCATACGCTTCCAGCCTGAACCGCCCGCGCCTGATTATGTTGGTCAGCTTCGCGGCGTTTGTGTTGAACGTGCCGCTGAACTATATTTTCGTTTACGGCAAATTCGGTATGCCCGCTTTGGGCGGCGCGGGCTGCGGACTGGCGACGATGGCGGTGTTTTGGTTCAGCGCGCTGGCGTTGTGGATTTATATCGCTAAGGAAAAATTCTTCCGCCCATTCGGACTGACGGCAAAATTCGGCAAACCGGATTGGGCGGTGTTCAAACAGATTTGGAAAATCGGCGCGCCCATCGGGCTGTCTTATTTTTTGGAAGCCAGCGCGTTTTCGTTTATCGTATTTTTGATTGCGCCTTTCGGCGAGGCTTATGTGGCGGCGCAGCAGGTCGGCATCAGTTTGTCGGGGATTCTCTATATGATTCCGCAAAGCGTCGGCTCGGCGGGGACGGTGCGCATCGGTTTTTCTCTGGGGCGGCGCGAATTTTCGCGGGCGCGTTATATTTCGGGCGTATCGCTGGTGTCGGGCTGGGCGCTCGCCGTGATTACCGTGCTTTCCTTGGTATTATTCCGTTCCCCGCTGGCAAGCATGTACAACAAGGATCCGGCGGTTTTAAGCATCGCCGCCACCGTCCTGCTGTTCGCCAGCTTGTTCCAACCGGCAGACTTCACCCAATGCATCGCGTCCTACGCCCTGCGCGGCTATAAGATCACCAAAGTACCGATGTTCATCCACGCCGCCGCCTTCTGGGGCTGCGGCCTGCTGCCGGGCTACCTGCTCGCCTACCGTTTCGATATGGGCATTTACGGCTTCTGGACGGCATTGATCGCCTCGCTCACTATCGCAGCCATCGCCTTGGTGTGGTGCTTGGAATTGTGCAGCAGGGAGATGGTCAGAACGCATAAGGTCGTCTGAAATTTCTTTCAGACGACCTCCATTGATATTTCATTTACGACTTATTCACTTTTAAGGGGAAAAAATGTTTTCAACTTCTATTATAGAAAAACTTGCTTACTATGTTTATTGCTTGATTGACCCTAGAGACGGCAATATTTTCTATGTAGGTAAAGGCGTGGGCAATCGCGTTTTCCATCATGCCTTAGGTTCATTACAAGAAACAGAAACGCCAAGTGATAAAATTGCCTTGATTAGGGAAATACATAAAAGCGGAAACCAGCCCGTGTATTACATTCTGCGGCACAACATCCAAACAGACAAACAGGCTTTTGAATATGAAGCGATGGCAATAGACCTACTCTCCCTAGTCAAGCCGAGCCAGCAGCCGCTGACTAATATTCAAGGGGGCACGCATTCTTCAGAAGTAGGATTAATGAGTTTGTCGGAATTAAAACGAAAGTATGATGCTCAAGAATTAAAAACTGATAAACCCATTGTTTTAATTACGATTAATAAAGAATACGAGAAACTGAAAAAAGACATTAGATCCGGAAATATTCCTGAAGCCAATAGGGATAAGGAAATTTACGAACGCACACGGAAATATTGGAAAATCGGAAGCAGGCGTGAAAAAGCAAAATATGCAGTTGCAGTCTATCGCGGCTGGACATTGGCAGTGTATGAAATCGAAAGATGGATTTCTGCCGACGATATTATTCAAGGCCGTTGGATGTTTGAAGGCAAGCCGTTACCAGATGACTCCAAAATTTATGAAGAAATCGTGAATAAGCTGACCTATTCTTCCCAAGAAAACTATAAAGCGCCCCAAAACCCTATTACCTATCGTAATTGTTAAATAGTAAGTTTTCAGACGACCTGAATCCACAAAATCACAAATTATCATGCAACCCATCCAATACCAAACCGACCTCACCCCCTACAACACCTTCGGTCTTCGCGCCCAAGCCCAAGCCTTTATCGCACTCGAACACGCTGACGAGTTGCGCGACATCGTCCGATTGCCCGAGTTCGACCGCGATACCGTTTTATGGCTCGGCGGCGGCAGCAACATCCTCTTGATGCAGGATTACGCCGGACTGGTCGTACATATGGAAAACAAAGGCATACGCGAGATTGCGCGTTCAGACGGCCTCGTTTACATCGAAGCGCAGGCGGGCGAAATTTGGCACGATTTTGTCCTGCACACTGTCGCGCTGGGCTTGAACGGTCTGGAAAACCTGAGCCTGATTCCGGGTACGGTCGGCGCGTCGCCCGTGCAGAACATCGGCGCATACGGTGTGGAAGCGAAAGACGTGATTCACAGCGTGCGCTGCTTCGATTTGGATACGGAAACCTTTGTCGAGCTTTCCAATGCCGACTGCCGCTTCGCCTACCGCGAAAGCCTGTTCAAGCAGGAAGGCAAAGGGCGTTATGTGATTGTTTCGGTCGTATTCGCCCTGAAAGAGCGTTTCGAGCCGAATTTGGGTTACGGCGATTTGGCAGCCGCCGTTGCCGAACTGAGCGCGGGCAGAATGCCGACGGCGAAAGACGTTTCCGATGCAGTGTGTGCAATCCGCAACAGTAAACTGCCTAATCCTAACGTACTTGGTAATGTCGGTAGTTTCTTTAAAAACCCCGTCGTCAGCGCGGAAAAAGCCGCTTCCCTGTTGCAGCAGCATCCCGATATGCCGCTCTATCCGCAGCCCGACGGCTCGGTCAAACTCGCCGCCGGCTGGCTGATCGACCAATGCCGTCTGAAAGGCTTCCAAATCGGCGGCGCGGCGGTACACGACAGGCAGGCTTTGGTTTTAGTGAACAAAAACAATGCCTCTTCAGACGACGTTCGGAAATTGGCACAACATGTCTGCGATACAGTATTTACTCGATTTCAGGTAGAATTACACGCCGAACCCAATTGGCTGCCCGCTTCGTTCAGCCTGTAAATCCAAGGAGTATGCCCGTGACCCGCATTGCAAAAACCAATACTTACACCCGCATCATCGACGCCAGCCTGACGCTCTTCAACGAGGAAGGCGAGCGCAACATCAGCACCAACCATATTGCGGCGCATTTGGGCATCAGTCCGGGCAATCTCTATTACCACTTCCGCAACAAAGACGAAATCATCGTCCAACTGTTCAAACGTTACAGCGAAGCCCTGCTGGCATACCTGAATGAAGCCGTGTTGCCGTCCGATGTGGAAGACTCCATCAACTATATGGCGGGCATTTACGACGTCATGTGGGAATACCGCTTCCTCTTTAGCGACGTAAACACCCTGCTTGCGCGCAGTGCCGAACTATTGGGCGAACACAACACCTTCACCCAAGCCAAAGTCTCCCCGCTCTTGGTCAACCTGCTCACCCAGCTCAACGGCCTGAACATCATCCAAGCCGACCAAACCGCCATGAACGACCTCGCCGTCAATATGTGGATGGTCACGAAATACTGGTTCGACTTCGACAGCTCCCTACGCGGGCGTACCAAACTGACCGAAGACTCCAAAGCACGCGGCATCCGTCGTACCTTAAGCCTCCTGCGTCCCTACCTCTTGCCGGAACACCGCGAGGAATACGACCGGAAAATAGGCGGTGCGCATTCATAATTTCCATGCCGTCTGATCCTATAGTGGATTAAATTTAAATCAGGACAAGGCGACGAAGCCGCAGACAGTACAGATAGTACGGAACCGATTCACTTGGTGCTTCAGCACCTTAGAGAATCGTTCTCTTTGAGCTAAGGCGAGGCAACGCCGTACTGGTTTAAAGTTAATCCACTATATTTTCAGACGGCATTCATCTATAAACATGATACATACCCCTCCTTCCGCCTCCCCCGACGCATCTATCTTAGGCCTAGGCTATCTCGGCCGCCCTTTGGCGCAGAAACTTTACGAACACGGCAGCCGCGTCGCCGCCGTCAAGCGCAGCCTGACTTCGGACGATATTAATCTGCCCATACACCTCGACACCCTCGATCTCAATCAAGACAACGTGTTTCAAAGCGCGAACCTTGCCCGCGATACAAGCTTTTGGCAGCACCACGCCGACAAACCCGTTTGGTTCTGCCTCTTGCCGCCATCCTCGCTGACGCATTACGCCGATACCGTCAAACAATGGGCAGAACTTGCCCGAGCGTGTAACGTGCAGCATCTGATTTTCACGAGCAGCACCAGTGTTTACGGCGATAAAGCGCGGGAATGCGACGAAACTGCCACACCCGACCCGCAAACCGAGTCCGCCCGCCAAATCCTCGCCGCCGAACAATATCTGCTCGACAGCGGCGTTCCGAACATCGACATCCTGCGGTTGGGCGGGCTTTATTGCGCCGAACGCCATCCCGTCAGCCGTCTAGTTCAAAAGCAAAACATCCCGGGCGGCAACCAGCCTGTCAATATCGTCCACCGCGACATCGCCGTCGAAACCCTGTTTCAGACGACCCTCAACCCCAACGGCAGGCGCATCCGCAACATCGTCGAACCGCGCCACCCGACCCGCCGCGATTTCTACACCGCCGAAGCCGCTAAACTCGGTCTCCCGCCGCCCGATTTCGCGCCTGATGACACAAGCGGCGGCAAAATTGTAAATACCGTTTCCGCCGACGGCTTAAGCCTGTAAAATTGGCGCTCCGCGACCGTTTCAGACGACCTTTCGGCAGCGGCAAAACCAAAACCAAAAAACACAGTCTTACTTAACATAGTGAGTCGACAAAATCAGGATAAGGCGAAGCATCGCCGCACAAATCAAGTTCACCCACTATACAACCCCAAGCCCGAAAGTATCGAGAACACGCTATGTCCGCCCTATTTCCCGTTATCAACCACCTGATACAGCAAAATCCGGAACACCAACAAGACCTGTCCCGCTTGTCAGGCAAAACCCTGAGCCTCAACCTTGCCGGATTCGGACTGACCGGACGCATCAATCACGACGGTTTCCTCGAAACCGCCGACCAGCCTGCCGACACCCTCATCACCTTCCACCAAAGCGCCATCCGCAAAATCCTGACCGGACAAGAACCCGGCGTCGGCGACATCAGCCTCGAAGGCGACCTTATGCTCGGCATGACTGTCCTGCCCATACTCGGCAGCCTGCGCTACTACGCTTCAGACGACCTCGCCCGCATCTTCGGCGACTCACTCGCAGGCAGCATCAGCGAACGCGCCGCCAACATCGGACAAACCGTCAAAAAAATCGGACAAAGCATAGCCGAGCAAATCAGCGACTTTTCCCGCGAACCCGAATCCCCCGTTATCGACGCCGCCACCCTGTCCGCCTGGATGGAAGAAGTGGACAAACTGCGCGACGACGTTGCCCGCCTTAATGAACGCCTCGACCGGCTCGAACGCGACATCTGGATAGACTAATTTTCAGACGACCCTATGCCTATGAACAGCCCGTTTCACAACATCGGTATCGTAACCCGCCCCAATACCCCCGAAATCCAAAACACCGCCCACACCCTCATCCAATTCCTACAGGGACACGACTTTACCGTCTATCTTGACGAAATCGGCATAGAAGAACGCTGCATCTATGTTCAAGATACCGTCGGCTGCCACATCGTCAGCAAATCCGACTTGGGCAAACACTGCGACCTCGTCATCGTCCTTGGCGGCGACGGCACATTCCTCTCCGTCGCCCGCGAAATCGCCCCGCGCACCGTGCCCGTTATCGGCATCAACCAAGGGCATTTAGGCTTCCTCACCCAAATCCCCCGCGAAAACATGACCGAAGAGCTGCAACTCGTCCTCGAAGGCAAATACCTGCCCGAAGAGCGCATCCTCATCGAAGCCACCCTCGTCCGCGACGGCGAAACCATCCACCGCGCCCTTGCCCTCAACGATGCCGTCCTCTCGCGTGGCGGCGCAGGTCAGATGATCGAGTTCGAAGTCTTCATCAACCAAGAATTCGTCTATACACAACGCTCCGACGGCCTCATCGTCTCCACCCCCACCGGCTCCACCGCCTACTCCCTTGCCGCCGGCGGCCCCATCATGCAGGCAGGATTGCACGCCTTCACTCTCGTGCCCATCTGCCCCCAATCCATGACCAACCGCCCCATCGCCATCCCCGATACTTCCGAAATCGAAATCCTCGTTACCCAAAGCGGCGACGCCCGCGTCCATTTCGACGGACAATCCTTCATCGACGTCCAAAACCTCGACCGCATCATCATCCGCCGCTACCACAATCCCCTGCGCATCCTCCATCCCACCGACTACCAATACTTCCGAACCCTACGCCAAAAACTACACTGGGGCGAACAGCTCGTATAAACGCAAAAGGTCGTCTGAAACCCGATTGCCAAGTTTTCAGACGACCTCATCAACCCACAAACCCTTCCCCCATTCCCAAACCAACGCCATCCCTATCTAACAACAAACGGACAACCTAAACCACGCATCCGCCCTTTATCAAAAACGTCCCCAATCATGAACCGACAAAAAACCTACCTCCTGCTGACTGCCCTGTTCACCCTGATTTTCATCGCACTCATCATGCTCGGCGGCTACCTGCTTTCCATCCAAAGCAAACAATTCGCCGTCGCCGCCTTCCTGTTCGCATTCGGCGCCGTCTTCGCCCAAATCGGCAGCCTCGCCCTCTACATCCGCCATAAAGCCCGCGCACAAATCATGCGTGAGCAACAAACCGAATCCCATTAAGGCTGGGTATTGTTCGTTATCCGTTTGCCGGTTCTACAGGCTTTACATAGGTAAAGTTTTGTTTGCCGCATTGCTCCCCCCCCCCCTTGCAATTTACACTGACACCGCATACAACTTGTATGTTCTTAAATCTTTCAACCCACGGGAGTAGACTTATGAAACAAAACATCATCGTTGTCTTATTCAACATCTCCAGCGAAGCTTATCAAGCCTTTTCTGAATTGAAAGCTTACTCGCAGACAACAGATGCTTTGGTGGCACAAGCCGTTTTGATTAAAAAGGAAAATGGTCTGATTATCCCAGCAGAAAGCACCGACTTTACCGCCAATACGGTCGAAGGCACATGGACGGGCGGCCTCATTGGTTCACTGGTCGGCATTCTCGGCGGTCCTATCGGTGTTCTGTTGGGTGGAGCTACTGGCGCACTCATCGGCAGTGATGCAGGCACTGCCCAAACATTGGGAGAGGGGTTGTTGCTGGAAAATACAGCCAAAAAACTGGATAACGGCAGTACTGCAATCATTATTTTGGCGCAAGAATCCGACGAAGCTGTATTGGATGCCTTCTTCCACCGTTTCAAAACCGTTATTCTCCGGCAAGATGCAGCCGTTGCCCAACAGGACGTATTGGCAGCAATAGAAGCGCAGGAAGAAGTGGCACGTCAGGCACACGAAGCGTGGAAAAAACAGCGCAAAGCCGAGCGCAAAGAGAAAGTGGAAGCCTTCAAGGCCGACATCAAACAAAAATTCGACAAATTGGCAGCCAAGTTGAAATAACACTGCCACCAACCCAAGGTATGTAACCGCTCAAATTTTCCGTTTCGGATGCATGCCAAACCGGTTTGAGGCTACCTGAAAATCTATTTTTCAGGTAGCCTCTCCCTTTTTCATGCCCCGCCAAACCATCATGCTCACCCCGCAAAGCTGCGACCTATTCCAACGCCCATTTTTCCAGTTCGCCCAAATCCGCCAATACCAGCCCGAAACCGAAGCGCAAACCAAGCAAGGCCGACTACAAAGCCGCGTGGCAAGTGTGGCGCACGTTGGTTTTACAGGTAGCCTCACAACTGGGCGCGGGCTTTGCCCCGCCGCATATCGAACGCTGGTGCAACGGCTGGCAGCGCGACCTGGCTAGTCGAAACCCTGCACCGCCTGCTGCCAGTGTACGAAGCCTGCCACAATGTGCGGCTGTGAGCGGAAGCAAGCTTCCCCCATCTGCCGTTAAGGCTACCTGAAATCTAAAAGAAACAAACAAAACCAATGACCAAACGCCGAACCTTCCTCATTCTGACCATCCTCTTCACCCTGCTCTTCATCGCATTGGTAACGTTGGGCGCCTACCTGCTTTCCATCCAAAGCAAACAATTCGCCGTCGCCGCCTTCCTATTCGCCTTCGGCGCCGTCTTCGCCCAAATCGGCAGCCTCGCCCTCTACATCCGCCATAAAGCCCGCGCACAAATCATGCGCTCGCAACAAACCGAACCCCATTAAGGAAAACCCATGTTCGACAAAATCGTCCTCGCCAGCGGCAACGCAGGCAAACTCAAAGAATTTTCCCGCCTCTTCGCCGATTTGAACATCGAAGTCCTGCCGCAATCGCAGTTCGACACGCCCGAATGCCCCGAGCCGTACCACACCTTCATTGAAAACGCGCTCGCCAAAGCCCGCCACGCCGCACGCCACAGCGGTCTGCCCGCGCTCGCCGACGACTCCGGCATCTGCGCCGCCGCATTAAACGGTGCACCCGGCGTCCTCTCCGCCCGCTATGCCGGAGCAAACCCCAAATCCGATGCAGCCAACAACAAGCGTCTTTCAGACGACCTCGCCGACCAAGCCGACAAAAGCTGCCACTACGTCTGCGTCCTCGTCCTCGTCCGCCACGAAAACGACCCGCAGCCCATCATCGCCGAAGGCATCTGGCGCGGACAATGGCAGGCAGAAGCCGCAGGCACCAACGGCTTCGGCTACGACCCGCATTTCTACCTGCCCGAACATAACTGCACAGCCGCCGAGCTTGACCCCGAAATCAAAAATGCCGAAAGCCACAGGGGACAGGCTTTGCGGGAATTGTTGAAAAAAATCGAAGCCCTCTGAACAACAAAACGTCGTCTGAAAACCCGCTACGCCGTTTTCAGACGACGTTTTTCATCCCGTTTATCCGTAAAACGCACCACCAAAGGAACAAAACTTATAAAATTTTTTCAAAAACTTATAATATCCAAAAAAACAGCAAATATCCTTACTCAAAAATCCCCATCATAAAAACATAAAACACATTCTACAAACCACTCCTTGAAAATTGATTACCGTCCGCACCCGACGGAGCGCCTGTTATAAAGACAATACAAGGAGTCATCACATGAGAAACTACCCCTTCAAAACCATCGTCGCCTGCCTCAGTATTTTGTGGCACAGCCCGCACCTGTGGGCAGCAGATGCAGTAGTGCCCGAAACTGCCGTCCTCGATACTGTCGAAGTCCGCGGCAAACGCCTGACCAAAGACCAGAAAGGCGAAGCGCAGCAATACAGCAAAAACGTCTCCAACGCCTATCTCGGCAAAGAATACCTCGAACGCTACCGCCCCGATGCCGCCGGTGACATCCTCAAGGGGCTCAACGGCGTGTACAACATGAATACGCGTACGGCAGGTAGCGCAATTACGCCCAATATCCGCGGTATTTCAGGAAAAGGGCGCATTCCCGTAACCATAGACGGTATTGAACAAACAGTTGATGTTTGGCAAAACAACTACGGCATTTCCGACCGCAACTATATTGATCCCACACTTTTACGCAGTATCTCGGTAGAAAAAGGCCCGTCGATGACACGCGGTGTCAAATCAGGGGTGGGCGGTTCGGTCGCCATTCAAACTATCGAGCCAGAAGACATTGTTCCCGAAGGGAAAAAATGGGGGATACAAATTAAGGGCAGTTTTTCCGACAATACAGTAAAGCAGCCAGAAAGCCTTCTTAAATATAAAGGCTGGCCCGATTATCGCACCCTTCCAGGCAACCCTACTGCCGATGGTGCCATCGGAACAATAGGCAACGTTTTAGAAGACCCTTCAGGACAAAGCCGTTACTACTATGGATTGCAATTTGAAGACCGATACCGCATAACCCGTTTCCGCAACCACAAACTGCGGAATTTTAAAAACGATCGTTCGGGTATGTTTTCGGCTGCATTTAAAACCGATATTTCAGACGGTCTGATTGCTTACAGTATCCGTGAAAAAGGCAATTATTTCGCCGGCAAACACGCGGCGGGCGGTTATCTTAATAATCCGGTGTACAAAAACGAAGATTCAGGCCATACCAATACCACTGCCAGCATGGTTCCCAATATGGCACGGTTTTATCGCCCAGGAAGAGAAGTAGTCAACAGTAATATTTCCAGCAAAAGTCTATTATTGAAAAATAACTGGCATCTTCCTGCCAATCAAAAAATCAGCTTGTCCTATATGCAGACCAGAGTGGATTTCGGTGAACACAACCCCTTCTACAGCAACCTTGCGCAAGGATACAGCGACGATTTTTTCAATATCGGCGAACAATATCGCGAAGCCGCCATGCAAATGATGCCGATACAAGGTATGGAATCGAATATCCAAAATAAAAGCTATAAAATCGGCTACGGGTGGAAACCCGAAAACAACAGCTGGATAGACCTGAATGCCAACATCTGGCGTACCCGCACCCGCAGCACGCGCTATCAGAACGGTGCCACAGATTTATATGTCGATTACCCCGACAGCGATTACGATAACTGGATACGTTGTTCGCGCGGCGAAATTCCATGGACGATGGCATTTCATAACATGAACTGCAGCCAAATGATGGCCGAAGGCCTGATACCCGATAAAGAGCCATCAAAAAAACCTTACGACGGCGATCCAAAGCTGGACGGCTACCGTGTCAAAGCCGCAGCAGAACAACGCACCCGTTCGGTACGTACCGGTGCAGACCTCAGCAATCGCTTTCGTTTGGGCGATACTTTGTCCATGACCCTTTCTACCAATGTGCAACATGAAAAACTGAATGAATTTACAGAACAATACAATAATGACTTGGATTTCGACGGCTTAAGCAATGCCGCAAGCGGAATGACCGCCCTCTCCGGTCCACGTTCCGGCCGCCGCCACGAATGGGGCGCAGGAATGGTATTCGACTGGCAGCCGACAGACCGTTTGAATATTCAGACAGGCATACGCTACAACAAATTCTGGAGCTACGACGACATACTCGCCCAAAAACGCAAAGAGCGTAAAGAATCCTTCTACTCCATTACCAAAGGTAATGAAGGATACATTATCGGAACATACCTGCCCTACTATAAACTTATCGACAATCCTCAAGAAGTTGCCGATTATTTTGCCTATGACAACGCACCGACAGGCTCGGACGAGCAAGAAAAACTCGGTCAAAAATTTGAAAAAAAATACGGCTATCTTTTCAGCTCCAGCAACAATATATTACGCAATCCAAAAGGCAACCCTGCTTATGACACGGGAGACCCCCAAGCACTCTACCGCTTGGAACAGGCATATACCCCCTTCCGCAACGGCAGATTTGAAGGTCCGGTTTTCCCAGACGGGATGTTTGACGAAAAAATCGCCAATCCCCAAGGACAAAACGGAAATTTTTACAAATACCTAATCCAACGGCATACTGATACCGCTGCCACAACAGACTATGAGGACAAAAAAAAGAATTACCCGATAGAGGCCGGAGACATGATAAAGGAAACGAAAAACCTCGCAGCAGACAGCGACGAAAACTGGCCCTCCCCCAAACACCTCAGGGCGCATGCTTGGTCTCCCATGCTTGCCCTCAGTTACAACCTGACGCAAAACGGGCGGCTACACCTGAGGTGGGCGCAAGCAGTACGTTTTCCCACCATATACGAAGCCACTACCACCAATTCGTCGTGGGCGGACGCTTATTCCCAAGAATTTGATTTGAAGCCCGAACGCAGCACCAATTGGGAAATCGGCTATACCTACAACTTCGCCCCTCGTTTCAAACGCCTGCGCCACGGCGACATCCGTCTGACCTACTACAACAGCGTGATAAAAAATGCTATCGAGCTGTCGTCTGAACGCAACCTCCAACAATACGACAAACGCCTTACCAGTGGTATCGAACTTCAAAGCCGCTTCGACAGCGGGAAATGGTTTGCCTCACTGGCTGCCAACTACCGCCTGAAACAGCAGACCTGCGACAAAGCCACCGTATTCAACTATGATTTATATATCAACCGTATTCCTGTCTGCGTGGACGGAGGATTCGGCGCAACCCGCTTCCATCAAAGCCGCCAACCAAAATATTCCATCAATCTCGATATCGGAACCCGCCGATTCAACGAAAAATTGGAATTGGGCATGCGCGGCACTTATCACAGCAAAGCCGAAAACAAACAACAGGACAAGCTGGCCAAAAGCGGCTTGGCACGCATCTACGAAGCGACAGGCCGCCCCTACCACTGGCATTCCGCCTTGGTTTTGGACGCTTACGGACGCTACAACTTCGGCAAAAACCTGAGCATGAACTTCAGCGTCAGCAACCTCACCAACCGCTATTATCTCGATCCCATGTCCAACGTCCCCATCCCCGCACCGGGACGGGCGGTTACCGTCGGGTTTACAGGCAAATTCTGACGGGGCAATGCTTGAAAGGTCGTCTGAAAATTTCAGACGACCTTTCGATTTAAAATTTACAAAAAAACAAAATAAAATAAATCAACGGTTGATAAATTTGACTAACGGTATTAATATCTATTCTCAATACAAAAAAAGATAAAACTTACAAAAAATTTTCAATATTTTCTAAATTTAATTTAGCCACTACCCAAATAAAGAACAAAGATAGGTTTCCAATTCAAGCCTCCTGCCGCAAAATTTTGCGCCCTAACGCAAAACGGTCGTGCTGTTCCGCAAACGGCATATTCTTTACTAAAAGGTGATAGCAATGAAACTGAAATTATTGGTCACAGCTTTAGCTTGGATCGTATCTGCAACCGTCCATGCCACCCCTTCAGGAGACTCTTCAAATGAATCCACCGTTGAAACAAGACTTCCTTCCACTGTCTTACCATTTGGTGCGGGTAAAGCAGCTTTGCGAATCAACAAAGGAGCAATCCGTATCAACATAGGCAACGGTCCGGTCAAATACATCAACAAAGTTCATACCAATAAACCGATTAACGGTAATAACTATAATGTCTCGGTAAACGGCAAGACCAATCCCAAATACCTTACCCCCGCTATTGTTCCTTTAGGCAACCTTATTCCGATTCCTTCATTAAGGGATGCCAAAATTGGGCAAACTTGGTATGAAAAACGCGGCACCAATATTGATGTGTACAGCGTTCGCCGTATGGCCAAAGCAGGAACACTGCCTGAATTCGGCGGCCTAGTTATCGGTCAAGTCAAAAACCTGCCCGACGGCAGCGGGGTTTATTTCGGCGAATGGGCACCGCGAAAAGGCGGTACCGTTCCGGACAATGATACCAACCTGAACATGGCCGACGCCCGCCGCACAGTATGGTATGCCGGCGACAATCCGACCGGACGGACTCAAGGCTTGGCAACGGCAACCTACGATGTGGTCGGCATCAACAAACACACGCCCGGCGCAAACGATTTCTACCGCGGCACGGTTACGGCAAAATTCGGTACGACAACTCAAGGAACAATGGGCGGCCAGATTGCGCGCGGTGCGGACAGAATCAGCTTTGACAAAGCAAAAATCGACAATACCAAAGGCACGTTTGCCGATACCGCCCAAGGTATGAAGGGGCAATTCTACGGCAAAGGCGCGGCGGCAATGGCAGGTATCGCCACCCGTAAAGCAGGTGCGGCAGACGACGTGGCATTCGGCGGACGCAAGCGTTGAGGCCGTCTGAAAACATGTATTCAAAAGGATTGCCGATGGATTTTAAGGATGGGGAAGCCGATGATGTGATTCGGCTTCCCCTATATTGTGGAAACCCGAAATGAAAAACCGCGCCTGCCTGTTTGCCCTGCTGCTCCCCCTTTCCATCCCCGCCTTTGCCGACGATGACGACACGCGTATGCTGCGCGACGGGGTTCAGCGTCAAATCAGGCAGTATCAGGAAGCGGAAGCATTTTCAGACGGCCTTTCAGATGAAAGCCGCATTGACATCGGCGGCGAGACTTATCATGTGCCGCACACGGAACACGATTTGGCCTTGGGCATTTATTACGCGGTCAACGACAGGCAGTGGAACAAAGTGAGGGAATTTCTGACGCACTACCGCATCCTTTCCGGCCACAAACCGCATCTGGTACTGATGGCCGAAGGGCTGCTGGCGCGTTCGCAAGGCGATGTTTCCGGCGCGCTGGAAAAGATGAAAGCGGCGCAACAGGCTGCGCCCAGCGATGTCCGCATAGGGTTGGAACTGGCACGGCTTTACGGTGAAGACAATCAGACCCGCGAAGCAAAAGCCGGTTTCGAAAAGGTTTTGCAAGGCGGGATGCCGTCTGAAACCAAAGAGACGGTGCAAAACTATCTCGACATCCTCGACAAACGCAGCCGCTGGCACGGCGATATTTCCGTCGGGCGCGGTTACAGCGACAACATCAATCAAGGCAACGGCAAACGCGAATGCGTGGGCGAATTTATGGGCGAATGTTTCAGCTACCGCTCCCTGCCCAAGCCCGTCGGCTCGGCGTTTTGGCAATACAGCGCCGCCGCCTCGAAATCCGTTCCGCTCAAGGGCCATCACAACCTCATCCTGCGCCCTATTGCCTACGGCAGCCGATTTGACCGCGCCGACACCCAAAGCGAACCGATTGAAAAATACAGTGAAAACACCGCCCTGCTGTCCGCCGGCTACCAATACGCCGATGCCAACGACGACCTGACGCTGACCCCGTATTTCGAACATTACTTTCGCGGCGACCGCAGCCGTTACCGCGCATGGGGCGCGGATATAAACTGGGAACGGAATTTGGGGCGCAAATGGTCGGTCAACGCCCGACTGGAAGGCAAACGGGTCAAATATCTGGAAAGCGAGCGCGGATATTACAGCGACTACAGCCTTTATACTTCCGGCGCAGGATTGGGCTACACGTTTTCAGACGGCCTCGGACTGTTCGGCGGCATCGACCTTACCCGCCGCAAGTATCCCGACGCGTTTGCCCGCAGCAGGGAATACACCGCCCGCATCGGCGGCTATAAAATTTTCGGCAACGGTATCTATCTCAACGCCGCAGCCCTTCACCGCCTCAGCCGCTACGACGAAGGCAGCTACCACACCGACGGCGAACGCCGCCGCGACAGGCAGACCATTTTTACCGCCGCTTTGGGCGCATCGAAATGGCAGTTTAAAAACATCTCTCCCGAATTAAGATTCAAGCGGACGGTCAGCCGCAGTAATTCGGATTTTTATGTTTACCGACAGAATGAAATCGCACTGAATTTGAGATACCGTTTTTAATTTATTTATTCAGAATTTCTATCCAAACCAATCACGATTTTTAAAAATTCCCGACTAGACTAAAATATCTGAAAAGTTTTCAAACGACCTTTCCTAAACCGTATACCGCCCAAATCGATCCAGATTGCTACCATCCGCCTGACCTACTACAACAACACCATCAAAAACGCCATCGATATTACCGAAAACAAAAACCTGACCCAATACGACAAGAAACAGACCAGCGGCATCGAGCTGCAAAGCCGTATCGACAGCGGCAAATGGTTTGCCTCGTTCGGCGCAAACTACCGCTTAAAGCAGCGTACCTGCGACAAATCGACCGCCTTCAACTACGACGTCTATAACAACCGCATTCCCGAATGTATCGACGGCGGCTTCGGTGCCACCCGTTTCTATCAAACCATGCAGCCGAAATACTCGCTCAACCTCGATGTTGGCACCCGCCGCTTCAACAACAGGCTGGAACTGGGTATGCGCGGCATCTACCACAGCACCGTCGATACCGACCAGCAGGACAAACTGGCGCGTCAGGGCTTGGCGCGGATTATGCAGGCATCAGGCCGCCCCTACCACTGGCGTTCCGCCTTGGTTTTGGATGCTTACGGACGCTACAACTTCGGCAAAAACCTGAGCATGAACTTCAGCGTCAGCAACCTCACCAACCGCTACTACCTCGACCCGATGTCCAACGTCCCCATCCCCGCACCGGGACGGGCGGTTACCGTCGGGTTTACAGGCAAATTCTGACGGGGCAATGCTTGAAAGGTCGTCTGAAAATTTCAGACGACCTCTCCAACAAAAGCTGTTATGATGCCTGCGTTCCCGCCTGCCACGAAAACGACCCGCAACCCACGATTGCCAAAAGCCACAGGGACAGGCGTTGCGGGAATGAATTGTTAAAAAAATCTAAGCCTTATAAATCGATGATAGGTCGTCTGAAAACCCGAAATGCTTTTTCAGACGACCTAAACACACCACATCACGAAAGAAACTCATGTCCCCCAAGCAAATCCTGATTGCCGCCGTCCGTTTGATCGTTTTAATCGGTATCGTACAAACGCTCAGCAGCATCGTTACCATATTTGCCCAGTCTGGAAGCGAATATAACAGCGCACAACTCCTGTTGCCGCTATCCATCTACGGCTTTTATTTGGCCGCATGGCTGCTTGTATGGTGTTTCCCTGCCACCATTGCCAACCGCCTGCTGCCCGAACATCTGCAAACCGCACAAGAAACCCCAAAACACCCCGCTCCATGGATGACGACAGGTATTGTCTTGATCGGCGTATACACTCTTTCCCAAGCCATACCCGGCCTGATTTACTTGTTCTCTATCTATCGTTTTACACAATCCACCCTCACCGACGCACACACATCCGTTTGGGTAAATCTCGGTCCGCAAAACCAAGCCGGTATATTCGCCAGCACCGCCCAATTCCTTATCGGGATTTTCCTGCTGTTCGGCGCGCCCAAACTCTCTTCTTGGATTCGCAAAAGACTTTAACGACATAAAGACAACAGGTCGTCTGAAAAAATTTTAGACGACCTGAGATTGTCCTTGTGCCGAAATATAGTGGATTAAATTTAAATCAGGACAAGGCGACGAAGCCGCAGACAGTACAGATAGTACGGAAAGGCGAGGCAACGCTGTACTGGTTTAAAGTTAATCCACTATAAAACCGAATTTATGGCCCATTCCCGCCACCAACTTTTGAAACTGCTTTTGCTGCCCTTTATCCTGCTGATGAAAACCATCCGTTTAATATTGTCGTATATCGTAACTTTGTTATTAACTCTGTTACTGTTTATTTCTAAAACTTTATTGTTTGTCTCAAAGCCTTTTCTGCACGCTATTGTCGTTTTGCTGCGTTTATTGATGTGGCTGATGTTCCCTTTATTTTTTATCTGTTTGTTTATTTACACATTGTTCCGCCCATTAAAAAATCATGAAACACTTTTCCGGCATTGGATGGATGTCATTTACCGCGACCGCCCGGAAGCCGTTGGCATCATTATCGAAAATATCCATCAAGACTTAAGAGAAGAAGATGAAGACGGGGAAAATAATACGCAGGAAGAAAATAACGAAACCGCCGTATTTAAAAATCTCTTAACAGAAGGCTTCATCCTACACAATAATCTCGAAGACTACGCACATCTGTTTTCCGTTGATTGGAAAGACGGAGAAGGTTTTATTGACTGCATTGCAGAAATGGCGCAACGTTTTAATGTCGTCCTGAATTGGACCGAACAGCAGCTTGAAGAAGATCTGCCCGATGAGCTGGCAAGAGCCGTATATCCCTTATTTAAAGCCGCCGGGGCGGTTCTTTATAGTGCAGACACGGGAAGCGACTACTACACCTTTATCATCATCCCGCAACAAGACACAGCCGATTTTGAAAAAATATCGAAACAATATGGTGTATCCTTGCAGCGGGCCAATAAAACCATCTAACACGAAACTTATAGTGGATTAACTTTAAACCAGTACGGCGTTGCCTCGCCTTAGCTCAAAGAGAACGATTCTCTAAGGTGCTGAAGCACCAAGTGAATCGGTTCCGTACTATCTGTACTGTCTGCGGCTTCGTTGCCTTGTCCTGATTTAAATTTAATCCACTATATAATACCGCAACTTTCGTCTGAAAAAATTTCAGACGACCTCAATCCCAAAAACACACCATGACCCAAATCACATTCCCCCAAGCCGGACAGCTCACCGCTCTGCCGCCCCTATCGCTCTACATCCACATCCCGTGGTGCATCAAAAAATGCCCGTATTGCGACTTCAATTCCCACAGCCTGAAAAACGGATTGCCCGAAGCCGCCTATATCGACGCGCTGCTGACCGATTTGCAGCTCGAATTGCCCAATATTTGGGGCAGGCCGGTGGAAACGATATTTTTCGGCGGCGGTACGCCCAGCCTGTTTCAGGCGGAATCGATTGACCGTTTGTTGAGCGGCGTGCGTTCGCTGTTGCGCTTGCAGCCGGAAGCGGAAATTACTTTGGAAGCCAATCCGGGTACGTTTGAAATTGAGAAATTTCAAGGATTTAAAGATGCGGGTATCACGCGGCTTTCTATTGGGGTGCAGAGTTTCAACGACGATATGCTTGCACGGCTGGGGCGCGTCCACAACGGCAAAGAAGCCTTAACCGCTATCGATACCGCCTTGAAATTATTTGATAAAGTCAATATCGACTTAATGTACGCCCTACCGAACCAGACCGTTCAGACGGCCTTAAACGACGTACAAACCGCCATCGCCACGGGCGCAACCCACATCAGCGCGTATCATCTGACGATGGAGCCGAACACGCCGTTCGGCCACACGCCACCGAAAGGTTTGCCGCAAGACGAAGCAGCATTGGACATCGAAGACGCGGTACACGGCGCGTTGGAGGGCGCGGGCTTTATCCACTACGAAACATCGGCTTTTGCGAAACCCGCCATACAGTGCCGTCACAATTTGAACTACTGGCAGTTCGGCGATTATTTAGGCATAGGCGCGGGCGCGCACGGCAAAATCTCCTACCCCGACCGCATCGATCGCACCGTCCGCCGCCGCCATCCCAACGACTACCTCGCCTTAATGCAAAGTCAGCCGAGCGAAGCCGTTGAACGTAAAACCGTTGCCGCAGAAGATTTGCCGTTCGAGTTCATGATGAACGCCCTGCGCCTGACCGACGGCGTACCCGCCGCGATGTTGCAGGAACGCACGGGCGTACCCGCCGCCAAAATCATGGCGCAAATCGAAACGGCAAGACAAAAAGGTTTGTTGGCAACCGATCCGACCGTGTTCCGCCCGACCGAACGGGGACGGTTGTTTTTAAACGATTTGTTGCAATGCTTTTTGTAAGATTGGATTTTTTCAGACGACCTTGATACACCAAACCGTAACATCCGCAGACTGCCGCTTCATTAAGGTCGTCTGAAAATATCCATACCCTACACAATCACTCGGTTTTATACGATAATCGACACCGTTTTCATCAAAGCTTCCATCTTTCAGACGACCCCGACAACAGGAGAAAATCATGTCCAAAACCATCATCCACACTGACAAAGCCCCCGCCGCCATCGGCGCATACAGCCAAGCCGTGCGCGCGGGCGACACCGTTTACATGAGCGGTCAAATCCCCCTCGATCCTGCCACCATGACCGTTGTCGGCAACGGCGACTTCCGCACCGAAGCCCGCCAAGTCTTTAAAAACCTGCAAGCCGTTGCCGAAGCCGCAGGCGGCACGCTGGGCGACATCGTCAAACTCAACGCCTACCTGACCGACCTCGCCAACTTCGCCGTCTTCAACGAAGTCATGGCAGAGTTCATCCAAGAACCCTTCCCCGCCCGCGCCGCCGTCGGTGTCGCCTCCCTGCCCAAAGGCGTGCAGGTCGAAGCCGAAGCCGTGCTGGTACTGAACGCATAAGACACGCAACCCGTTTTCAGACGACCTCCCACAAGCCAAAGGTCGTCTGAAACACCACACACTATCGGACAATAACAACAATGGCACACTACGCAATCGGCGATATTCAAGGCTGCTTCGACGAACTCACCCTTTTGCTCGACAAAATCAACTTCAACCACGGTACAGACACCCTCTGGCTCGTCGGCGACATCGTCAACCGCGGCCCCAAATCCCTCGAAGTCCTCCAATTCTGCATGGAACACGAAAGCAGCGTCCGCATGGTTCTCGGCAACCACGACCTGCACCTGCTTGCCGTCGGCTACGGCGAAGGCACGATCAAGCGCAGCGACACCATCACCCCCATCCTCCAACATCCCGACAGCAAAAAAATGCTCGAATGGCTGCGCTTCCAGCCCCTGCTGATCAAAGGCGTGCGCCATGTTATGGTTCACGCCGGCATCCTGCCCCAGTGGACCATCGCCCGCGCCGAACTGCTCGCCAGCGAAACCGAAGCCGAACTGCGCGGCAAAAAATACAAAAAGTTTTTCTCCAAAATGTACGGCAACAAACCCGCCGAATGGCGCGACGACCTGACCGGCTACGACCGCCTGCGCATGATTCTCAACGTCTTCACCCGAATGCGCGCGCTGACACTGAAAAACGAACTCGATTACGACTACAAATCCACCCTCAAAAAAATGCCCCCGAATCTGCGCCCTTGGTTCAAAGCCCCCGACAGGCAAAACCTCAGCCACACCATCGTCTTCGGACACTGGTCTTCGCTGGGCTTTATGAACACCGACAACATCCTCTCCCTCGACACCGGTGCGCTTTGGGGCGGCGAACTGACCGCCATCAACCTTGCCGACCACAGCATCACCCAAGTCCCTTCCCTTGGCGGTTTGGACTGGAAAACGGCTTTGAAATAAGCCATGAAAATGAAAAAGCATAACCATTGAAGGCGGTGTGTGGGAGGGGGGGGAAGTCAGTTAATATAGAAGCACGTTTTCGGCAGCATAAAAAGAAAGTCGCCTGAAAACTAATTTTCAGACGACCTCACGGTTTTGTTGGTTGCAACCTCAATCTGTTTATTTTATTCAACGTTATTTTGATATATTTTTATCAGATTTCCTCTGCCATCATACTCATAGGTAAAACCCATTATTTTGTTGTTATTAATATATTTATCAAATTTAATTAATTTTTCATCTCTATAAAATCCGACATAATAAGATATAATTTCCTTGCTTTTTCTAATTTCATCTACTTTATCCAAATTAATTTCATTATACAATTTTGCAGGATGATTATACTTAGGGAAACTCATTCCTAAATAGTACTTAACGGTCAAATCATTATATGGAATATTTTTTTCAAGTGGATGTGACATACTTGAAGCACCTATCAAAAGCAAAATAGTCCCAATTGCTCCAACCAACAACTTTTCCATTTACTTTCTCCAATTCAAAGCCTAATTTCTTTAGAACGCTTTTTCTGTAAAAAAACAGATAGTTCAGATGATCTCAAATAAGATATTGAAGTCGTCTGAAAACAAAAAATACATGCATAAACTCCTTACATTCCATGCATCAGAATCCGGAGTTTAATTGAGCTATGTACTTACGACCTGCAATTACCAACTGGTTATAGGCCTATGCAAATTTGCCCAAAATTTTAATAATGATTGTTCAAAGAAGTGAAACTCAGAGAAGTCTTTTGCCACAACCAAACCTAATTCTTTGAAAAGATATTTAAATTCCCCCCTTTCAATTCCATCATATTTATTTAATAATTCAGAAAGCCCTTTTTCCGATGAGATATTAATTTCATTATAATATATTGGAATAATTTCTTTTTTATCATAAAAAATCGTAATTTGCGTCAATTTTTGATTATCAAATCTAAGCGCAAAATTATTTATCCATAAGATATTTTTCTTATCCGGGATAATTTTTTCTAATATATCATATTCTTTTATAATATCCGATAGAGAACTGTTAAATTCAAAATTACCTACTGACACATGAGGAATAAATATCAATTTACCATAAAATGTAATTAGACTTTTAAGTTTACTTTTTTGGAAGTCTAAGTATCTTAGACCCCTATTTTCATATAAATCTTTTATACTTTCATCGTAAATTAAAACCTGTAGAAACAATTTACCCTTATAATCAATATATAAAGCTAAATTATATTGTGGAAAAGTATAAAAATAGTTTTCTTCACCCGAAATTTCTACCAGAGGATTCTCCTCTTCTACAAATTTTTCGAGATTGGAGAAGTTAATAATTTTTCCATTTAAGCTAAATTCATCACAAGTTTCAGAAGATGATACAGTAATCACTTGTGAATCAGATTGTATCTTGTGCTTTCTATCAAACTCTAATGAACAACTAGATTCATTTAAAGTAGCATCATCTAAGTCAACCTTTCTTTGCCCCAAAGCAATCCCATTTAAGGAATTATTCAAAATTTTCAACATGTTGCTTATCTCCTATTTAATCTACGGCCTTCTGTCTTGGTAATATGCCCTTCACTAATTGCATAATCGATCATCTTGCCTGCTTTTCTGAATTTGCCTTTATCAATTAATTGCGCCTCTATCGGGAGAGACGGCTTCAAAGGAAGTATTGTCTTTCAAAAACTGTAAATAATGCTAGGATTTCTTGCCATCAAGGTCGTCTGAAAAACAGTTTTCGTAAAGTCGAAACCTTGTTTCAGACGACCTTTCGTTTCGCTTAAAGCATTTCTTATTATGCGGTATTTCATATAAAATACCGGTCTAAAGGCCGTCTGAAACAAAGGTTGCTCATGTCGATACCTTTATTTCAGACGGCTCGTCTTTCAAAATACCACCCCTCTGAGGAATACCCCATGCCAGAATACCGCTCCAAAACCTCCACCCACGGCCGCAACATGGCGGGCGCACGCGCATTGTGGCGCGCCACCGGCGTGATGGAAACCGACTTCGGCAAGCCCATCATCGCCGTTGCCAACTCGTTCACCCAATTCGTGCCCGGCCATGTCCACTTGCACAACATGGGCCAACTGGTTGCCCGCGAAATTGAAAAAGCGGGCGCAATCGCCAAAGAATTCAACACCATCGCCATCGACGACGGCATCGCCATGGGACACAGCGGCATGCTGTACTCCCTACCCAGCCGTGATTTGATTGCCGACTCCATCGAATACATGGTCAACGCCCACTGCGCCGACGCGCTGGTGTGCATTTCCAACTGCGACAAAATCACTCCCGGAATGCTGATTGCCGCCATGCGCCTGAACATCCCGACCATCTTCGTTTCCGGCGGCCCGATGGAAGCGGGCAAGGTCATCGGCGTGGCAAATATCCAGCCCGAACGCCGCTTGGACTTGATTGACGCCATGATTGAATCGGCGGATGACAATGTCAGCAACCAGCAAGTCGAAGAAGTTGAACAAAACGCCTGCCCGACCTGCGGCTCCTGCTCCGGCATGTTCACCGCCAACTCCATGAACTGCCTGACCGAAGCGCTCGGCCTGTCCCTGCCCGGCAACGGCTCCTACCTCGCCACCCACGCCGGCCGCAAAGAATTGTTCCTCGAAGCCGGCCGCATGATTGTCGAAATCACCAAACGCTATTACGAGCAAGACGACGAAACCGTGCTGCCGCGCAGCATCGCCACCAAAAAAGCGTTTGAAAACGCCATGACCATGGACATCGCCATGGGCGGCTCCACCAATACCATCCTGCATTTGCTCGCCGTCGCCAACGAAGCGGGCGTAGATTTCAAAATGGCCGACATCGACCGCCTGAGCCGCGTCGTGCCCTGCATCTGCAAAACCGCGCCCAACAACCACGACTACTACATGGAAGACGTGCACCGCGCCGGCGGCATCTTCGCCATCCTGAAAGAACTGGACAAAGCAGGCAAACTGCACACCGACGTGTACACCATCCACGCGCCGACGCTGAAAGACGCGATTGAACAATGGGACGTCACCAATCCCGAAAACACCCGCGCCATCGAACGCTTCAAAGCCGCACCCGGCGGCGTACGCACCACCCAAGCGTTCTCGCAAAACCGCATGTGGAAAACCCTCGACCTCGACCGTGAAAAAGGCTGTATCCGCAACGTCGAACACGCCTACTCGCAAGACGGCGGTTTGGCGGTCTTGTTCGGCAACATCGCCGAACGCGGCTGCGTGGTAAAAACCGCAGGCGTGGACGAGAGCATCCTCAAATTCACCGGCCGCGCCCGTGTGTTTGAAAGCCAAGAAGCCGCCGTCGAAGGCATTTTGGGCAACCAAATCGTTGCCGGCGACATCGTCATCATCCGCTACGAAGGCCCGAAAGGTGGCCCCGGTATGCAGGAAATGCTGTATCCGACCAGCTACCTGAAATCCAAGGGCTTGGGTAAAGCCTGCGCCTTGCTGACTGACGGACGCTTCTCCGGCGGTACATCAGGCCTCTCCATCGGCCACGCTTCGCCCGAAGCGGCGGAAGGCGGCGCCATCGGTTTGGTGCACGAAGGCGACACGATTGAAATCGACATCCCCAACCGCAGCATCAACCTGAAAGTGTCCGACGAAGAACTCGCCGCCCGCCGCGCCGAAATGGAAGCGCGCGGCAGCAAAGCGTGGAAACCGGAAAACCGCGACCGCTACGTCTCCGCCGCCCTGCGCGCCTACGGCGCCATGGCAACTTCCGCCGACAAAGGCGCGGTGCGCGACGTATCGCAAATTGAACGGTAAAACAGTACGGCAATAAAGGTTTCAGACGACCATACGGTATCGTAGGTCGTCTGAAAACCTAAAAGCAGCCTGCACTTTTTCGCCCAAGAAGACAACGGACACAGCTTTTTCGCGCTGGACTACCGCAACACCGGCGCAAATGGTGAACCACCCGTCATCAATATCTATCAGGACGATTTGACGGAAGAATACATTGCAGACAGCTTCTCCGGTTTCGTCTGCCACCTGACCGAAGACGAGTAAGGTTTTTCAGGCAACCTGAAACCCTGTCCCCACCCACCCGAAAAAATCCCATGACTCCCGAACAGCAAACCCAAATCGCCGCCTTAGACCGGATACACGGCGGCAGCCTCTCCCCAGAATTTGTTGCAGCAACCTACCAACTGTTTGCCCCCACAGCCCCTTCGCCCGAACACGTCCGGCGCGACCTTGCCTACGGTGGGCACAAACACCAGAAATTCGACCGCTACGGCCTGCCCGACAAATCGGACATCATCGTCTATATACACGGCGGCGGCTTTGTTGCCGGCAGCAAAGGCAACCCCGACAGCCCGTTTTTCGCCAATATCGGCGCATGGGCGGAAGCCAGTGGAATGCAGGCCGTCGTTCCCGACTACCGCCTTGCCCCCGACCATCCCTATCCTGATGCACGGGACGACATTACCAGCGTTGTCGGTCTGCTGCACCGCGAACGGCCCGATGCGCGGATTTGGCTTGTCGGGCAGTCCGCAGGCGCGGCTCATGTTGCCGATGCACTCGCCTTCGGGCAACGCCAAAACGTGCCGCTGCCGGTTGCAGGCGTAATCATGTTTTCGGGGATTTACGACCCGCCGTCAGCAGGCACGCACCCGGGCATCAGTTCCTATTACGGCGTTCCGTCCGAACGCACCGGCAATCTGCCGCAACTCGGCCGAATCCGCGTGCCCGCGCTTTACACCGTCTCGCAATACGACCCGCCGTTGTTCCGGCAGCAGGCGCAGGCTTTGCGCGATGCCTGCCCGCAGGCCGACTTGCGCGAACTGCCGCACCACAACCACCTTTCCACAGCATTAAGTATCGGCGGCCCGCAGGACGATGTTGGTGCAATGCTGCTGGACTTTATCAGACAGAATACTTCTGCCCACACGGCATAACCCACACCGTTTTCAGGTAGCCTGAAAGCCCTTGGAGACCACCTCGCCGATAAATATCGTCCCGCTAGCGGAACAGCCGCAGCACATCGACACCCTCGCCCACGCCCTGCACGCCGAATGGCACGATTTCGCCCCGTGGCAGAACGTGGAAAAAATCTGCGCCTATTACGCCCGCTGCTTGGAAGGCAATGACCTGCCGCTTGCCTGGCTGGCGGTGGACGGTGGGCGACTGCTCGGTTCGGCCGCGCTGAAACGGCACGACATCGCCGCGCTGCCGCAATACGAATACTGGCTGGGCGACGTGTTCGTGCTGCCCGAAGCACGCGGATGCAGCGTGGGCAGGTATCTGATGGAACACGCCCTGATTGAAGCGCATCGGCTCGGCCTGCCCGAACTCTATCTTTACACGCCCGACGTGCAGGCGGTGTACGCCAAATACGGCTGGCGCGAAATTGAAACGCGGCTGCATAACGGCGAAACCGTGTCGGTGATGCGGCTGGCGTTGGGCAGCGGCGCGTAGGGTAGGATAGGCGTTTTCAAGTAGCCTGAATGCCGTCTGAAACCCCAAAAAGCAACCTGCACTTTCGGAAAACCCAAGTGTAGGCTGCTTCAAATCCGCAACCGATAGAAAGACAATAATGACAAAATATTGGATTGGTACCGTATCCCAAGAACACGTCCTACGCGGCGTGGCAGGCGGGTTCTGCCAAGTGTGCCATGGCAAAGCCGCACCGCTCAACCGCATGAAGCGCGGCGACTGGCTGCTTTATTACAGCCCGAAAATCCGCATGGACGGCACGGAAAAACTGCAAGCCTTTACCGCATTCGGGCAAATTACGGACAATACCGCCTATCCGTTCCAAATGAGCGAGACCTTCATCCCCTTCCGCCGCAATGTGGAGTATGCCGAAACCCGCCGCAACTGCCCGATAGACATCATCCGCACGCATCCCGAATGGAAAAAATACGCCGCCATGCTGCGTTACGGGCATTTTGAAATCAGCCGCGATTTCTTTGATTTTGTGCGGACGTATATGCAGTTGCCGCCCGACACGGTCTGGCAACAACAGGGATTTTTGTAAGGCGGGTAAAAGTGCTGCTGTTGCAGGCTGGCGGCACCATTTGCACCGAAGGTACGGCAGGCGACCGTGAAGCCACACCCTCAACGCGCCTGTGTAAAAATCGATGACGGATACGACCATTTTGCCGTTTAACAGTCACAAAAAATCCGAGGTCGTCTGAAAACTTAAAACAGCCTGCATTAATTTCATTGTACAAACTGTCTACAAATAACGGCTAAATACCGCCAAAATTTGGAAAGGATATTCCGATGAGCATTTCTTTTTACATCAAAAATCCCAAAAAGCTATTTAGCCGCTTGCCTGTATTAACAGTGCAGGAATGTTTCCAGCTTTCATTGCAGCCGCTGGCACAATTTTCATTTGATGAACACGATGAAGATTTTGATTTAAAGCAATTTCAAGCCATGCCGTTATCCGACTTCGAATGTCTGCTGCTTGGCGTGAACGAAAAAAGCGGTAGGGGATTTGAATTATCCTTTGATGAAGACACACAGGAATACGCTGTGCGGCAATTCACGCCCAGCACTTTGGAAGACTGGCAAATCGCCCTGCAATATCTCGCCGATTTAGCCCGCGCGCTCAAACAACCGATTACCTGCGAAACCGATGAAACCTTCACTGCCGACACCATCCAAACCTTCGATTTCAAACCAGACATACAGGCCGGTATATCCATGGTGCCTTTTGAAGATGAAGACGAAATACAAAACTATAAATTCTACGGCGTTACCCGCCCTGTGGCACTGAACAAAGAGATTCGCGACAAAATTCTAGCCGACAACGACCCACTCGCAGCCTTCAGCCGCCTGATGCGTGAAACCCAATGGCTGGATGCCTATTCCGCTCATCAAATGATTGGGAAAAATAGTGACACGGGAGAGCTCGTCGGCTTTTATGTCTTAAACCCTGAACTGCCGACTATCCTGCCCTACCAACCCGAAATAGAATACGGCACGGATCTCGATATTTCCAACAACGATATCAGCAGCTGGAGATTGATTTTTACCAACGATGACGATTCACCTACCGAGCTGCCCTACGAAACCTTTATCGCACGGCTACCCAAAGAAAAATACCGCTTTATTGACGCAGCGTATATTCTGCTGGAAGCATTCACGAAAGACGAATTGGCTCAGCTTGCCATCGAATAATGCTCAGGCAGCCGCCATTTATAAAATGAGGCAATCAAAATGACGGTCAACAAGTTTCAGATTATCCCTTTTAAAGGCGTGGATTTAGGCGACATACAAAAAGGTCATCTGAAAACAGAAACCCAATCCTGTTTTCAGACGACCTTTTGCATTGCAAATCAACTTAATTAGTGATGATGACCGTGCGGGCCGTGAACGTGGCCGTGTGCGATTTCTTCTTCAGTCGCATCGCGTACGCCGTCAACTGTCGCTTTGAACAAGATTTTCATGCCTGCAAGCGGATGGTTGCCGTCTACTACGGCTTTGCCGTCCGCCACGTCGGTTACGCGGTAAATCAAGACATCGCCGGTTTCAGGATCATCGGCTTCAAACATCATGCCGACTTCCACTTCAACCGGAAACACGCTGACGTCTTCGATACGCACCAGGCCGGGATCTTGCTCGCCGAAAGCATCATCGGGTGACAGCGCGACTTCAACGGTATCGCCGACGTTTTTCTCGTGCAAAGCTTCTTCCACCAAAGGGAAAATGCCGTCATATCCGCCATGCAGATAGACGATGGGTTCTTCAGTCTTGTCCAGCAGTTGGTTGTCCGCATCGTACATTTCATAGTGAAGCGAAACCACAGAATTTTTTTCAATAGCCATTTTTTATCCTTTATCATGACCGTTTATCAAAACAGGTTTTCTTTATTGACAACCCTCTGCCAACAAATCTAAAGTATTCTAACACACCGCCGTCATGCACGGAGATTTATCGCAAAATTATCAAAACTAACAATTATAAATTTATATGCACAATATTTAACATATTGCGCGCAAAAGCGTAAATTTTGATAATCTTTATATTTGTGTAACTTTTTTACAACTTTTTGCTTTTATGCGCAACAACTGCCCGAATTTCATTTAAACCGATTGAAAACAAAGGCCCATAGCGTATTCTTCAAATGTAAACGCATGAAATAAATAAATTTTACTATACAATTTATTTCAAATGTACATTGAATAACAGCCAATGCGGACTAGTTTTACCCCCGTCTTTCGTCCATTTCAGATTGATTAAAAATTACTAATTCGTCCGTATCGTTGCACCGAAGCACCCTGTGGGGCATAATGCAGGAAATTCAGCAATGAATTTTTACTCTAAATGAAACGACTTATATGTCGTTTTGTTGTTTTGTTCTACTTAAATCGATTTAAAGAAGGTTCTCAAAATGAAAAAATCTCTGATTGCTGCTGCTCTGTTATCTTTGGCTTTGGCTGCTTGTAACAAAGGCGCTGATACTGCTGCTCCTACTGCTTCCGGTGCCTCTGAAACTGCTGCTTCTGCCGCTTCTTCTGCAACTGGTGCCGCTTCTGCCGCTTCCTCTGCAACTGAAGCCGCTTCTGCAGCTAACACCGCTGCTTCTGCTGCCAACACTGCCGCTTCTGCAGCTAATACCGCTGCTTCTGCTGCAACTGGTGCTGCTTCTGCTGCCAGCTCAGCTGCTGCTTCTGCCGCTTCTGCTGCAAAATAATATTTTTACAGTTAAAAAAGCAGGATACGGATTGTATCCTGCTTTTTTGTTTTTCAGACGACCTTTACCGTTTTTCGCTTCCCTTATCCGCTATATAATCTTCCGTACACACACAAACCATCCTGCTGCCCGTTATGCCCAATCTGTACGACCGTTTTCTTGAATTCCTTTCCCCCGCCGAAATCCTCGAAGCCACACCGGCCTTGTTAAACGACCAGCGCCGCCGCTTTGTTTCCGAACCGGACATCATCTTGCAACCGCATTCCATAGAAAATGTACAAAAAATCATGCGGTTTTGTTTTGAACACCGTATCCCCGTTACCCCACAGGGCGGCAATACCGGTTTGTGCGGCGCGGCGGTAGCTTCCGGCGGCGTACTGCTCAACCTTTCCAAAATCAACCGCATCCGCGAAATCAACCTTGCCGACAACAGCATCACCGTTGAGGCGGGCGTAATCCTGCAAAACGTCCAAAAAGCGGCAGCCGAAGCAGGCAGACTGTTCCCCCTCAGTCTTGCCAGCGAAGGCTCGTGCGAAATCGGCGGCAATATCGCCTGCAACGCCGGCGGATTAAACGTTTTACGCTACGGCAGTATGCGCGACTTGGTATTAGGCTTGGAAGTCGTCCTGCCCAATGGCGAACTTGTTTCCCATCTCCAACCGCTGCACAAAAATACCACCGGTTACGACCTTCGCCACCTCTTTATCGGCAGCGAAGGCACGCTCGGCATTATCACCGCCGCCACGCTCAAACTCTTCGCCCGTCCGCAAACCATAGCGACCGCGTGGGTAGGTTTGGACGATATCGAATCTGCCGTACAGCTTTTAACAGCCGTACAAGGACATTTTGCCGAACGACTGACCAGTTTCGAGCTGATCAGCCGCTACGCCTTGGCATTGTCTTCCGAGTTCAGTCATCTCAAACAGCCGACCGATGCAAACTGGCACGTCCTGCTCGAACTGACCGATTCCGTTCCCGATGCCGCGCTCGACGAAAAACTTGCCGAGTTTCTCTATCAAAACGGCCAAGAAAACAGCATCATCGCGCAGTCCGAACAAGAGCGCCTCGATCTGTGGACGCTGCGTGAAAACATTTCCGCCTCCCAGCGCAAGCTAGGCACCAGCATCAAACACGACATCGCTGTCCCGATTGCCCAAGTCGCCGCCTTTGTCCGTCAATGCGCCCCCGCCTTAGAAACCCGTTTTCCGGTTATACAAATTGTCTGCTTCGGACATTTGGGCGACGGCAGCCTGCATTACAACACTTTCCTGTCCGACGTCTTGAGCAACGAAGCCTACCGTTACGAAGATGCCGTCAACAGCATCGTCTATGAACACATCCTCGCCTGCCACGGTACCATCGCGGCGGAACACGGTATCGGTACCATCAAAAAACACTGGCTCCCCAGCGTCCGCACCCCGTCCGAAATCGCCCTGATGCGCGCCATTAAAGCCCAGCTTGATCCGCACAACATCATGAACCCGGGCAAACTCTTGCCGTAAGCAATATTTCATATAGTGGATTAACTTTAAACCAATACGGCGTTGCCTCGCCTTAGCTCAAAGAGAACGATTCTCTAAGGTGCTGAAGCACCAAGTGAATCGGTTCCGTACTATCTGTACTGTCTGCGGCTTCGTCGCCTTGTCCTGATTTAAATTTAATCCACTATATTTGCCAAAATCGAAAAGGTCGTCTGAAAACCTAATCCCAGTTTCAGACGACCTTTGACATGGTTCGCAGATTGCACTCAAGACAATATGCCTCAATCCAATCAACCCAGCACAAACTATTCTTCTTCCCTGCGCCTGCGCTTCAACAAAATGCGTACAGCGCCGTCATTGCCTTCCCTCGGCTCGACATAAGCCAATACATCGGGGTGCTGCATCAGCCAGCGGCGCGTCATGTTTTTTAAAACGGGTTTGTAGCCTGATGAGCCCAAACCGCTGCCGTGAATGATTTCGGCGCATACACCCCGCTTTTGGGTAAATTCGATAAATTCGTTTAAAACCTGTTGTGCCTCTTCCTGCGTGTAGCCGTGCAAATCGACATCGGCGACTACGGGATAATGCCCGTTGCGCAGACGTTGCAAGTCATTCTTACCTTGTCCGTTTTTACTGAACGAAGCAGGCGGTTCATCCCAAGAAGCGCCGCTGCCGACATAAAAATAATCTTCGGCTGCCAAACTTTCCTGCTCTTTCGAGCGGGGTTTGATGGGCGTTTTATCACGCGGCGCTTCATAGCGCGGTGCGGTTTTCAGCGGCGTTACTGCACCTACGGCTTTGGCGAAATCGATATTCTCTTCCTCGCGCTTCTTCGCCAAGGCTTGCTCCTGCGCCCGCGCTTCGGCTTCTTTTTTGGCTTGCTTGCCTAATGCTTTCAAGGCGGATTGGAAATCTGTTTTCATCATGGGGATATTTCGAGGTTTAACATGGAAAACACATTTTCAGACAACCTCTGCGCTCCGTATACAGGTCGTCTGAAAACGGCTTATAAATATTTGCGCATCAGTTCGCACTTGACCTTGACGTCTTTGTTCAACTGCAATACGGCGGAACCCAAAGATTCGTAGTGGTTCAAGCGGTAGAAAGGAACGGAATTGAGCGAGGCGTACAGTTTCAAAAAGCTCAAACCCGCCTGATGGGCAAGTTCTTCGGCACGGCGCAGCAAGGCTGTACCCAAGCCGTGATTATGAACGAAGGGATGGACATACAACGCATCCAATTGGGCTTCTTTGAAGTCCACTTGGAAAAAACCCTGTATGGTCCCCCTGTATTCCACCACCCAAAAGGCTTTGCCGGGATCGGAAATGGTTTCGAGGTAGCTGTCGATATCGAGCAGGGCTTCCCACGCATGCAATACTTTATCGTCGTAACTGCGGATGCAGGTATATTGGACGGCGTGCAGATGGGCATTGTGTATGGCTTGGCAGTCTTGCGCGACTGCGGGACGGAGTATGGTCAGAAGGCTCATGGCAAGATGTGTTGTAAGATGTATTGTAATGCGTGTTCAGACGACGTTTTCTTCATAAACAGACAGGGGGTCGTCTGAACGCTGTTTCCGATATTATATTTTATATTCAAAGGCTTTGATGTAATTTCCCCGCTGCTTCAAATGCAGTGTCGGCATCGGCGGACAAAACGGTGAAATGCCCCATTTTGCGGCCTTTCCGCGCGGCTTTTTTGCCGTACAGGTGCAGGTGTGCATTCGGATGGCTTTGCAACGGCAGCCAATTCGGTTCGCCACCGTCTTCCTGCCAGACGTCACCCAAAATATTCGCCATGCAGCATGAAGAAAGCAGCTTGGTGTCGGCGGGCGGCAGATTGCACATAATGCGTACCTGCTGCTGGAACTGGTCTGCGGCGCAGGCATCGATGGTGTGGTGGCCGGAATTGTGCGGGCGTGGGGCGATTTCGTTGACGACCAATTCATGCGCGTCGCCGACGACGAACATTTCCACCGCCAATACGCCGACATAATCCAATTCGTCCGCCAAGCGTTGCGCCATCTGCCGCGCCTGTTGTTGCACGTCGGCACTCAGCCGCGCAGGAACGATGGAGTAAGCAAGGATGCCGTTTTCGTGGATGTTTTCGGCGGGGTCGAAGGTTTGCACGTTTTCATTGTTCAGACGACATACGATAACGGAAATTTCGCCGCGCAAATCCACCATTTTTTCCAAAACGCAATCCACACCGCCGTGTTCGGCAAACGCGGCTTTGAGTTCGTCCACCGTTTTGACGCGGATTTGACCCTTGCCGTCGTAGCCCAAAGTGGCCGTTTTCAGGATGCCGGGCAGGAATTGCGCGCTTGCTCCGCTGATGTCGTCTGAACGGCAAACCGCTTGATACGGCGCGGTTTGTAGCCCCGCTTTGCGTATCCAAGCTTTTTCCTGAATACGGTTTTGCGCGATAGCAACGCAGTCGCCACTGGGGGAAACGTTGGTATGTTTTGCCAAAAAGCGCATCGCGTCGGCATTGACATTTTCAAATTCAGTAGTAACCGCCGCGCATTTTGCCAACTCGTCCAAGGCGGCTTGGGCGTCAAACGGCGCGCACAAATGGCGGTCGGCAAATTCCGCCGCCGGCGCGTTCGGATCGGGGTCGAGTACGGTTACTTTGTAACCCATGGTTTTGGCGGCAACGGTAAACATTCTGCCTAATTGTCCGCCGCCGAGGATGCCGAGCATGGCGGGCGGGAGGATGGCGGATGAGTTCATCAGCATTTTGCGGTTCCACTAAAATTTTCCCGAAATTGTAACAAACCTGCTTATAGAGATAAATGTTAAAACGCCTTTTATAGTGGATTAACTTTAAACCAGTACGGCGTTGCCTCGCCTTAGCTCAAAGAGAACGATTCTCTAAGGTGCTGAAGCACCAAGTGAATCGGTTCCGTACTATCTGTACTGTCTGCGGCTTCGTCGCCTTGTCCTGATTTAAAGTTAATCCACTATACACGCTATTTCGATGCCTACCGTATGAGCAAAATGACAACAATCAAAACGTCCTCCCCCGATATCCGAATTTTCCAAAGAAACCTATCGGCAGCCGTTTTGTAATAAAAGGTCGTCTGAAACCGTATGATGGTTTTCAGACGACCTTTTCCCCTTCATCTGAGCAGACTTACCCCAGATATTTCAGTTTGCCTTTGAAATCTTCCAGCTTCTCATAGCCTTTTTTCGCCATGATGGCTTTCAAGCCAAGCGAAACACGTTCGAAAACTTCGACACCTTGCTGATGCAGCGCCGTGCCGATTTGCACCATGCTCGCGCCGCACAAGATATGTTCAAACGCATCGCGACCGGTATAAACGCCGCCTGTGCCGATGATTTGGATGGACGGATTCAATCTTTGGTAGAACGCGTGGACGTTGGCGAGCGCGGTCGGTTTGATGTATTCGCCACCTATGCCGCCGAAGCCGTTTTTAGGGCGGATCACGACGGATTCGTCTTCGATATACATGCCGTTGCCGATGGAATTGACGCAGTTGACGAATTTCAGCGGATGGCGGTTGAACACTTCCGCCGCTTGGTCGAAATGGACGATGTCGAAATACGGCGGCAGTTTGATGCCCAAAGGCTTGTCGAAGTAGCCGAAGGCTTCGCCCAAAATCCGCTCGGTCGTTTCAAAGTCGTAGGCGATTTGCGGCTTGCCGGGGACGTTCGGACAGGAAAGGTTGAGTTCGGTAATGCCTTTAAATCCGCTGTTTTGCACTTTTTTCAACAGCGTATGCGTTTCATCGGGCGACATACCGACCAGCGAGAGGAAAAATGTCCGTTCGGGCTGCGATTCTTGAAGGCTCAGCAAATAATCCAGATAGTAATCAATGCCTTGATTCGGCAAACCCATGGAATTGATACTGCCCAGCGGTACATCGCGGTAACGCGGCTCGGGATTGCCCGCCCGCGCTTCCAGCGTCGCCGTTTTGGTGACGAAGCTGCCCGCAGCGGATTGTCTGACTTCTTCCAATTCTTCCACGGTCATACACGCCACACCAGCGGCGTTCATCAGACAGTTGTCAAAAGAAAAACCGGCGATTTGCGTTCTCAATGACGGCATATCCTGCTCCTTTCCCTTGGAAAATCAATTTGTTTGCGAAGCGTAACACGAATAGGCGGCAAAATTTTTAACAAACATCAAATGACAGACAATGTAGGGAAATGTTGTTTTATAGTGGATTAACTTTAAACCAGTACGGCGTTGCCTCACCTTGTCCTGATTTAAATTTAATCTGCTATATATGATGAAGGAAAGGCGAAAAAAGGTCGTCTGAAAGCATGGTTTCAACAAAGTGAAAACCTAAAATGCTTTTCAGACGACCCTATGTTTGCCTGTTCAAAATACGGTTAAAATCCCCAACCCTACCCTTTTGATTTTTCTTGTCTCCGGATTTCGATATGTTTCAAAACGTCATGGCGATTGCTTTTGGCGCGGCTTTGGGCGCATTGTCCCGCTGGTTGCTCGTTCTCGCCTTTGCCGCACTCTCCGTCCCGTTTTCAGCCGGCACGCTTGCCGCCAACTGGATCGGCGCGCTCTTAATCGGCATCTGCGCCGAATGGCTGGATAATCCGCAATGGAAGCTTTTACTGATTACCGGTTTTCTCGGCAGCCTGACGACATTTTCCAGCTTTTCATTGGAAATAGTCACCCTGATGCAGGCGCAACGCTGGGCGACGGCGTTTTCAGCGGTCTGCCTGCATGTTTTCGGCTCGTTCCTGCTGACGGCGTTGGGCATTTACTTGACGCAAAGCTGGAAATAGCCGCGAACATCGTCATCCCAATAAAATATTCTTACTCTATCCCGATATCCAAACACACGGTCTCTCCGCAATATGCTTTACCTGCTTCGGTCATATGCGCCGGTTTGTAGGCGGCGAAGGTGTAGGTCAGATCGGCGCGGAAGGTGTCTTCATCTGCTTCGCCGGTGTCGCAGTTCAGCCCGGTCGGGATGTCCAGCGCGATTTTGAAGCCGTCGGCTTGATTCAGCAGGCGGCAGACGGCGGCGGTTTTTTCAGGCAATGCGCCGCTGAAACCTGTTCCGAAAATGCCTTCGATAACGAGACCGTAACCTGTTTTCAGACGACCTTCCAGTTCGTCGGATCGGATAAAGCTGACGCCGTCTAAATGATTCAAACGCTCGCGATTCAACTGCGCCAGCGGCGACAGTTTATCTCCCAAGACGAAGACGACATCTACCTGCCAATCCTGTTCCGACAACACGCGCGCGATGACCAAACCGTCGCCGCCGTTATTGCCCTTGCCGCAAACGATCAGCGCGCGCCCTGCTTTGGGGAAACGGCGCAGCAAATCCGCGGCGGCGGCTTGTCCCGCGTTTTCCATCAGTTGCTCGAAAGTCGTGCCTTTATCGACTGCCATTTGCTCGTGCTCGCGCATTTCTGCGGCGGTGTAGATTTTCATCATTCGCTCCTTTTCTCTTTACGCCTATCAAACATCCAAATGCAAACCTTATCAATAGCCCTGCCCGACTTTCCCGTCAAATCATTCGCTTTTTTTGATTTGCCGCAAGAGGTCGTCTGAAAATCAGGAATTTGGTGGCTTTGGATTTGATTTTTATGTTAACAAGATTTATTATCAAAATAAAACAAAGTGATAAACAATCAAAACTACTTCTTTTGCGGGAACGGGCGTTGGAACATGCCTCGGCCTACCCTGTGTCAAATTCGTCTTTACTTGCCGTCTCTTTTTTCAATCGACAACGAAAGTAAAACACCCTATGTCTGCCATACCTTTGTCAAAACTCAGTAAAGGCGCAGTCGCGCACATCGACTCCATCGTCCCCAATTCGACTTTCGGCGAACTCGACCCGCTGGTTACGCGCCGTCTTGCCGACTTGGGTTTTTCAAGCGGAATGCCGTTGCAGGTGATTGCCGTCGGCGGATTCGGACGCGGTCCGTTTGCCGTACGTTTGGGCAACCAGTCGCAATTCTCGTTGCGGCAGGAAGAAGCGGGAAAAATTATGTGCCATGTGATTGACGGCTGACCGCTGTACAGACAGGCGGGCTTCATGTTCTGAAAATGCGGCAAAGGCGGATTGAACCTGACCGCCCTATCCTTTTCAGACGACCCGGGTCGTCTGAAAGCGCCGTTTCAAAGCCTTTTCCCCAATTCAACGCCAAACTCATCACACAATCAAACAAGGAGAATAAATAAATGGAACTAAGCTATTTTGCCTTGATTGGCGCGCCAAACTGCGGCAAAACCGTTTTGTTCAACGGTTTGACCGGCGCACATGCCAAGGTTGCCAATTATCCGGGCGTAACGGTCGATAAGCGCGAGGGCGCCTTACTTGACGACAAGGCCGTTCGCATTATCGACCTGCCGGGCACATACAGCCTGCGCACGACCAGCCCCGACGAAGCGGTGGCGAAAGATGTCGCCGTAGGCAAGCTGGGCATTCCGCCCGACGCCATCATTGCCGTTGCCGACGCGACCAACCTGCGTATGACCCTGCGCATGATTTTGGAACTGAAAACGCTGGGACTGCCTATGGTGGTGTCGCTGAACATGAGCGACGTTGCCCGCAGAAGGGGCTTGAATATTGATGCGGCCAAACTGAGCGAGTTGTTGGATGCACCTGTTTTGGAAACAGTTGCCGTGAGTGCGTCGGGCGTACAGGCCGTGCGCGAAGCCGTGGCGAAGCTGCCGCGCAAACGCTCTTTCCCCGCCAACCCCGCTTCTGCCGAACGCACGCTCGAGGCGCTGGAGAGCGACAAACTTTATCAAGAAGTCGAATCGATTTTGGCACAGGTGGTGCGCACGGAAATGACGCTGCCCGCATGGCACAAAAAACTCGACGACATCGTGCTGCACCCCGTCTGGGGCATAATTATGCTGCTGTTTATCCTGTTTATGGTGTTCCAAGCGGTTTACACTTGGGCGGCACCGATTATGGAAGCCATCGAAGGCGGCTTTGCCGCGCTGGGCGAATGGATAGGCACCAACATGGAGCCGGGCATCCTCAGCGACTTGCTCGTCAACGGCGTCATTGCCGGTTTGGGCAGCGTGTTGGTGTTCGTGCCGCAGATTACGATTTTGTTCGCCTTCATCCTGCTTTTGGAA
This sequence comes from Neisseria sp. Marseille-Q2251, assembly GCF_940793045.1. Classification (NCBI taxonomy): domain Bacteria; kingdom Pseudomonadati; phylum Pseudomonadota; class Betaproteobacteria; order Neisseriales; family Neisseriaceae; genus Neisseria; species Neisseria sp. Marseille-Q2251. The sequence goes on along the minus strand of NZ_CALNWV010000003.1, from coordinate 89,304 downwards.
GACTCAGGCTACCTGCCGCGTGCGGCGTTTCTGCTGGATAACGTGATGGCGAAAAGCGGCCTGTCCGGACGCTCATTCATCCCGCTCCTGTCGAGTTTCGCCTGTGCCGTTCCCGCCGTTATGTCGGCGCGTACGATTAATGACCCGCGCGAACGCCTCGTGACCATCGCCGTCGCCCCGCTGCTGACCTGCTCCGCGCGGCTGCCCGTTTACGCGCTGATTATCGCCGCCGTCATTCCTAATCGCACCGTAGGCGGGATTTTCAACCTGCAAGGACTGACGCTGTTCATCCTCTATCTCGCAGGCATCCTGTCTGCCGCCTTGGCAGCGTATATCATGAAACGCTTGGCGCGTATGAAAGGCAACGTGCAGCAATTCCCGCTCTTGATGGAGCTGCCGACTTTCCGCACACCCAACTTCAAACACATCATGACCAGCCTGTGGGACAGGGTAAAAGCCTTCCTCAAACGCGCCGGTACGATTATCTTCGCCCTTGCCGTAGTTTTGTGGGGCTTGGTAAGCTGGCCGCAACCGCCCGCAGGTGCAACAGGCGCGGCAATCGACTACAGCTTGGCGGGTATGCTCGGCCACGCTATCCAACCATTGTTCGCCCCGCTGGGCTTCACTTGGGAAATGTGTATCGCCATGATTCCGGGCATTGCCGCGCGTGAAGTCGTCGTTGCCGCACTGGGTACGGTCTATGCCGTCAGCGCGTCGTCTGAAGACGCCGTACAAAACGCGCTGATTCCGATTGTGCACAACAACTGGGGTTTGCCAACCGCCTTCGCCTTCCTGGCTTGGTATGTGTACGCCCCCATGTGTGCCGCGACATTGGCTGTGATTAAACGCGAAACCAAATCCACAAAAAATATGGTGATGATTACCGGCTATTTGTTCCTGATGGCTTACTTTGCCGCATTTGTGGTTTACCAAATTACTTCAAGGATACTATCGTCATGACTCAATATATTATCGTCGGCATCATCATGCTTGCCTGTCTGTTTTTCCTCTTGCGAAAATTCTTGTTCAAACCGAAAAAACACGATTGCAGCAGCGGCTGCGGCAAATGCGGCGGTTGCGGCTGAGCATGGATAGCTAGAAAGAAGAAAGGTCGTCTGAAATGGTTTCAGACGACCTTTTGTATAGCGGATTAAAATTGCAATGATACGGCGTTGCCAACACCCTTATGTACTACCCGTACACAGCGGGCGTTGCCGCCTTGTCTCATTTTTATTTTAATCCACTATATGTTTGGCTATGGTTCTGCGGTTGTTGTAGGACTTTCCATCATTCAGTAACAAAACGCTTAAACAGCCTTTTTTCTTGGAAAGATGATACAAGTAATTAAAAATATCAAAGTTCCGCCCACAAAATCAATAAAATGGTGTTGATAGACAAACAAGACCGAAATGGCGAGTAACAATCCCCATATACCAAATAATGATTTTAAGAATTTGGATTTGACTTCTCTGCAATAAACCTCAGCCGAAAGAAAAGCAAAACTCACATGCAATGACGGACATTGGTTAAAACTACTGTCTATTTTGCCTAATATATAAAAGAAAGATTTTAAAATTTGGTTATCGACTTCGGGTTTGGGAAAATAAAATTTCATTGGAAATATGACAAATAAAGCAGTAGAAACCGCAATTAAAAAGGCTGCCCTCTTTATCAGCAATTTCAAATTGCTTTCGTTCTTTTCCAAAAATATAGTGGCTAAGAAGAAAACCTGAGACGTCATATAAGGCAACATAAATATGGGCAAAAAAGGAATATTCCTTTCCCAGTCCATAAAATATGAAGGCACATTATCGACTGTATAGGTATAAAACTCAGCCCCTTTGTACAAAATGACAAAAAATATCGATATAAAAATTGTATATTTAATCTTTAATTTTGACAGCTTATCCACGTGCAAATTTTCTCCAATCACAATTCCAACATAATCAAAATAGCAGAGTTTCATCACGATATCATATATGGTAATGATATGGAATATCTGACACTATTTGCACATAAGCATTAAATCGTAAGAAAAAATGTAGGGATAAAACAAAATGAAATATCTGATTGATTTTAGGGACGGTATCATTACTTATGAAAATTTATTTTGGTTATTTAAAAACGCCCCTCATGAAGCAATGGATCAACTTCAATTTGAAGAAGATCTATTACAAGTATCTTTCTTTGATGAGAAATACATTTTAGATGTTGGATGGTATCCGAATCCTAGAAAAAACGGGGTATTTAAAGTCTACGTCATTAAAAATTACGATTGGGAAAATCCACTATTTATCCGCTCTCATAAAAATATAAATCATTTGATTCCTATTATCGAACAAGGGATTAACTGTATATATAAGGAATACCTCCATCGGTGAGCCTAGTTTGGGTCATACCCAACCATCACATCCAAGCCTTCACAACAAAAAGGTCGTCTGAAAACCAAACTCCGGTTTTCAGACGACCTCAATCATTCCAAAACTTCAACCAACCTTATTTCAACGCTTCCAGCAGCTTCCCATGTATTCCGCCAAAACCGCCGTTGCTCATCACCAAAATATGGTCGCCTGCTTCGGCATTTTTCACGATTTCGGCGACGAAGGCATCGAAGTCTTTGCCGACGTGCAGCTTGCCGCCCAAAGGTGCGAGGGCTTCGGCGACGTTCCAGTCCACACCGCCAGCGTAGCAGAACACTTGGTCGGCACCTTTGAGGCTTTCGGGCAAGGCGGCTTTCATGGTGCCGAGTTTCATGGTGTTGGAACGCGGCTCAAGGACGGCGAGGATGCGGGCATTTCCGACGCGCTGGCGCAGGCCTTCGATGGTGGTTTCGATGGCGGTCGGGTGGTGGGCGAAGTCGTCGTAAACGGTGATGCCGTTCACCGTGCCTTTGATTTCCATACGGCGTTTGACGTTTTTAAATGCGCTCAAGGCTTCGCAGGCCGTCTGAATATCGACGCCGGCATGACGTGCGGCGGCGATGACGGCAAGCGCGTTCATGCGGTTGTGTCCGCCCATCAAATCCCATGCGACGTGTCCGGCTTTTTGGCCGTCAAGCAACACGTCAAACGAGCCGTCGGCATTGACTTCGCCGACCTGCCAGCCGTGTTCGGTGCCGAATTTTTCCACCGGCGTCCAGCAGCCTTTGTCCAAAGTGTCTTGCAGGCTTTGCTGCTGTCCGTTGCAGACGATTAAGCCTTCGGACGGCACTGTGCGCACAAGGTGGTGGAACTGGGTCTGTATCGCGCCCAAGTCGGCGAAGATGTCGGCGTGGTCGAATTCCAGATTGTTCAACACGGCGGTACGCGGGCGGTAATGCACGAATTTGGAGCGTTTGTCGAAAAAGGCGGTGTCGTATTCGTCGGCTTCGATGACGAAAAACGGCGATTTGCTGTTCGGATCTTGGCGCGGCGTTTGCGGCAGGCGGGCGGAAACGCTGAAGTTTTCGGGTACTCCGCCGATGAGGAAGCCCGGCGCGAGTCCGGCATATTCCAAGACCCATGCGAGCATGGACGCAGTGGTCGTTTTGCCGTGCGTCCCCGCCACGCCGAGCACCCAATGATGGTGCAGCACGTTTTCCGACAGCCATTGCGGGCCGGAAATATAAGGCAGACCGCGGTTCAAAATTGCTTCAACCACATCCATCCCGCGCTTGGCGACATTGCCGATAACGTAAACGTCGGCTTTAAATTCGTCCAACTGCGCGGCATCGAAGCCTTCGTGTACGTCTATGCCCAAGACTTCAAGCTGGGTGCTCATCGGCGGATACATCTTCGCATCGCAACCGCTGACTTTAAACCCCGCTTCTTTGGCAATGGCGGCCACCCCGCCCATAAACGTGCCGCCGATACCGATAATGTGGATGTGTTTCATGATAAGACCGTCTTTTGAATGAAATAATGGGAAAGCCGCCATTATAACGGAGTTTGGATAGTGGGGTCGTCTGAAAAGCGAAGCTGTGGCAAGATGGACAATATAGAAGATTTGAACTGAACAGGAGAAAGCCCATGCCCAAGCTGACACCCCAAATGTTCGCTTTTCTGCAAGCGCCTCAAGCCGAATCCGTCTTGCTGCGGCTCTACACCCAAGCCTTAAAGCAAAACAGGCAGATATTTTTTCATTTTCTGCCCAAGATTTTCAAGCTGTTGGGCAAAGGGCTGGATTGGACGGGGGAAAACGAAAGTTTTTACGAAGACAAATACATCCCCATCGCACCGCAACAAGGCAAGTTTTTGTATATGCAGGCTTTGGCATCGGGAGCAAAAAACATTGTCGAATTCGGGACTTCCTACGGCATTTCGACGCTGTATCTTGCCGCAGCCGCCAAGCGCAACGGCGGGCGCGTCATTACTTGCGAATATCTGCCGCACAAAGCCGCAGCGGCGAGAAAACATTTCCAAGAAGCCGGTTTGGCAGACTATATCGAGCTTCGCGAAGGTGATGCGCTGGAAACCTTAAAAGCCTTAGCCATCTGCCCCGATTTCGTCTTACTCGACGGCTGGCCGGATTTGGTATTCCCCGTATTCAAGCTGCTTGAACCTAATCTTGCCGACCGCGCGGTCATCGCTGTGGATGATGTGGAAGGCTTTTCACCTGCCATGCAGGATTATCTCGATTACGTCCGCCGCCCTGAAAACGGTTATATTTCAAGCACATTAAAACCTTATAAAGCGCTGGAATATACGGTCAAAACAGGCAAACCGAAAAGGTCGTCTGAAAACTCGGTTTAGGCAAAATAGAATTGCCTGACCGGTTTTCAGACGACCTTTTATTGCAATCTTTGCAATCATCACTGCTCGGGCATCATCTCACCTTCACCGCCCATACTGTTTGCCGCATTAACCCGTTCCTGCGCGGCTTTCACTTGATTCTCCAAACCTTTAATCCGTTCTTGATAGCGGGCGTAGTTGCGCTCGTTGCCATAACGGACCTGTTTGCCCTCTTCCAGATTTTTCTGTGCCTGAGCCAATTCGTTTTGCGCTGAAGATGAACCAGGCATTGCGCCGGCTGGTGGAGGCGGCATTTGTTCGGAAGGAGCGTTTCTTGCAGCAGCGCTTGCTGATGCCGAGTGTGCGGACGGTGCGGCGGAGGTATAAACCGAGGGTCTGCCGATATTGCCCGGTTTGCAGTTTTTGCCGCCGGTCTGCGTATAGGTTTTACGCCCTGATTTGTCGATACATTCAAATACGGGGGATGCCGTCGTAGCGGCGGAAAATGCGAGCAGTAATGTGCTTAAAATCAATTTATTCATTCTTATACCTTTCATCAAATTCATCAAAACCATATCCACCATACCACCAAAGCAATAATCATCACCAAATTGGCAATAATAATCGGCTTCCATTGCCGAGATGCGTGGCGCAATTCTGCGCCTGAACGTGTGCGGCGGATGTAGAAAAACGGACTGAGCAGCATGGATGCGGCGCACAACAGAATAATCACGGCATAATAGATTTTTTCGGTTTCCATTTCCTCCGCCCCCGTTTCAGACGACCTATACAAAATATGCTACAATCGCCGGCGATTATAACACCCTGTTTATCTATATTTATAAAGGTTTTACCAATAATGATTTCTACCAACGGCATTACCATGCAGTTCGGCGCGAAGCCGCTGTTTGAAAACGTATCCGTCAAATTCGGCGAAGGCAACCGCTACGGCCTGATCGGTGCGAACGGTTCGGGCAAATCCACCTTCATGAAAATTTTGGGCGGTGATTTGGAACAGACTGCGGGCGAAGTGGCGATTGAAAACGGCGTGCGGCTGGGTAAGCTGCGCCAAGACCAGTTTGCCTACGAAGACATGCGCGTGCTGGACGTGGTGATGATGGGGCACACCGAAATGTGGGCGGCGATGACCGAACGCGACGCGATTTACGCCAACCCCGAAGCCACCGAAGACGACTACATGAAAGCCGCCGAACTGGAAGCCAAGTTCGCCGAATACGACGGCTACACCGCCGAAGCGCGCGCCGCCGAACTGTTGAGCGGCGTGGGCATTTCCGAAGATTTGCACGATGCGACCATGGCCGAAGTCGCCCCGGGCTTCAAGCTGCGCGTATTGCTGGCACAAGCCCTGTTCTCCAAACCCGATGTTCTCTTGCTTGACGAGCCGACCAACAACTTGGACATCAACACCATCCGCTGGCTGGAAGGCGTGTTGAACCAATACGACTCCACCATGATTATCATCTCGCACGACCGTCACTTCTTGAACGAAGTTTGCACCAACATGGCGGATTTGGACTACAACACCATCACCATCTACCCGGGCAACTACGACGACTACATGCTCGCTTCCGCTCAATCACGCGAACGCGCCCTGAAAGACAACGCCAAGGCAAAAGAGAAACTGCAAGAGCTGCAAGAGTTCGTCGCCCGCTTCTCCGCCAACAAATCCAAAGCCCGTCAGGCAACCAGTCGTCTGAAACAGGCTGACAAAATCAAAGCCGAGATGGTCGAAGTCAAACCTTCTACCCGCCAAAACCCTTATATCCGCTTTGAAGCCGATGAAAAAGCCAAGCTGCACCGTCAGGCGGTGGAAGTCGAAAATCTGGCCAAACGCTTTGAAACCCAGTTGTTCAAAAGCCTGAGCTTCATCCTCGAAGCCGGCCAGCGCCTCGCCATCATCGGCCCCAACGGCGCGGGTAAATCCACCCTGCTGAAACTCCTTGCCGGCGCGTTCAACCCCGAATATTCAGACGGCCTCACCCCCGATGCAGGCACCATCAAATGGGCGGAAAAAGCCAACGTCGGCTATTATCCGCAAGACCATGAAAACGACTTCGACGTCGATATGAACCTGAGCGAATGGATGCGCCAATGGGGGCAGGAAGGCGACGACGAACAAGTCATCCGCGGCACTTTGGGACGTTTGCTCTTCGGCAGCAACGACGTGGTGAAAAAAGTGCAGGTTCTCTCCGGCGGCGAAAAAGGCCGCATGCTCTACGGCAAACTCCTGCTGCTGAAACCCAATGTGCTGATTATGGACGAACCCACCAACCACATGGACATGGAAAGCATCGAATCGCTGAACATGGCGCTGGAAAAATACAACGGCACGCTGATTTTCGTATCGCACGACCGCCAGTTCGTCTCCTCGCTCGCCACCCAAATTATCGAGCTGGACGGCAAGGGCGGCTATGAACACTATCTGGGCGATTACGAAAGCTATCTGGAGAAAAAAGGGATTGTGTAAAAAAACATGAACGCCAATCTGCGAAAACCGCTGCAAAACCCGCTTGCGCTCATCGTATTGCCCGCATTGAGCTAGTATCTTACGCAAGACGGTAAGGTACACTTGGTTGATGCCGAACATGCTTATCGCAAAGGTCGTGCAGTTGCCTGGCTATTTAACGAGTTCGGCGTAGCAGGCGTGGGGGCTTTCTAGGCGTTGCCTAGATTGTCTGCCTGTTTTTAGCCATTCGTTCATATCGGGTGTGGCAGCAAAATAAGTAGCAGTAAACAAAAAGCTCAGGCAGTCTGAAAAATGTCTTTCAGACTGCCTGAGCTTTTTAGTCAATAAAGGAAGACAACAAATAAAAAACAAACAGCATAACTATAGTGGATTAACTTTAAACCAGTACGGCGTTGCCTCGCCTTAGCTCAAAGAGAACGATTCTCTAAGGTGCTGAAGCACCAAGTGAATCGGTTCCGTACTATCTGTACTGTCTGCGGCTTCGTCGCCTTGTCCTGATTTAAAGTTAATCCACTATATAGCAAGTTATATCACTAATGCTATAGTTTATAGATAATTCAATATAGTTTAATTACCCTTACTCCTCAAAAATAATTAACTAAATTGTCTATATTCAAAATACATTTAATATGACATATAAAATTTAATTGCACCCCATCCAAAAACAGCTTGAATTACCGTGATTTAACCGATTTTGAAGTTATTTTACTAAGTTAAATATACATGGTCTAAACCCCTCTATGCCGTATTAATTCAAACAACAGCAAAAATGAATTAACCCTTTAAAATATAAGAAAATTAACCTCCCTACCCATATAAAAATATTCCTTAGTCACGGTATTCATTACTTAACTTTTTTCTCTCAAACCGTCCTAATTTCGCCCAATCCCATGATTTAAGTCAGGGAAACAAAATGACTATGCTTGACACTCCACAGGAATGGTTTAACATACAATTTCTTTTTTAACCAAGATTCAAAAAGAGAGACTCATGAAAAAATCAGCTTTATTGGCAACTTTGTTGGCCGCTCTGACCTTGTCCGCATGTGGTGGTGGTTCTTCTGCTGTTTGTGATGAATATGAAAAAGCTTTTGCTGACGCTACTAAAAACGTTGATGCAGCTACAAAAGATATGATGCAAAAATCATTCGAACAAACCAAAGAAGCTTTGAAAAACTTGCCTGCTGACCAACGTGATGCTACTTGTAAAACATCGTTGGATGCGTTGAAAGGCAACGCTCCGGCTGCATCTCCTGAAGATAAAGCAGAAGAAGCTAAAGAAGCAGCAGAAGACGCTAAAGAAGCAGCTGCCGATGCTAAAGAAGAAGCAAAAGATGCTGCTGAAGCAGCTAAAGAAGAAGCCAAATAATACGATACCTTTGGCAGAAAAACGGATTCTGATTACTCAGAGTCCGTTTTTTGTTTATGCCTTTACTGATTAGTTATGTATTAAGTGATTTAATTAATATGAAATATGTATGAAAATTAACTTTCAATATAGTTTATCGAGAAACAAATTTTCGTTCTTATATACAAAACCATCCCTGTGAAGCCATCAGGGTATTGAAATCAAAACACGAGGTCGTCTAAAAATAGTCTTCAGACGACCTTTGATACTAAGTTTCGTTGGGACATGACTCAAGCTACACTTGATTGCTATTAGGTAAACACATCACCTTACGCCAAAAACCCATCACAATTGCCGCCGCAATGATGATGATTCCGTATGGAATCATACCGTCTCCGTTTTCATATACCGCCCGTCCGCCCGGAAAGCCTGTGCGCGCGGTATTGGCAACTGTGTGGCACGCAATCAATACAAATACCGAGCCGCCGCTGCCGTTATACAGCCATACATAGATAATCCTCACGGCAACCGTCCCTGCCAGCCCCCATGCAATCAGTTCGGCAGACTGCCTCACGGTAATCATGGACGGCAAGTGCCACAACGCCCACGGCACCCCGATAATCAGCGCCGTAATGAGCGGGGTAAAACGCCGTTGCAGACTTTCCGTAGCGTAGGCGGCATAGCCCAATTCCTCGGCAACTGCCGCGATAAAGAACATGACGAACGCACCGGCAAGCGGCGCAAACGATACGGATAAGGCAGGTATGGTTTGTCCTGTTTGGCGTATCGCGATATAAGTTAGTAGATAAAGCAGGGGAAAAATCAGTATCGCCGTCCAAAAATAGGCAGAATGCTTTATCCGCCCGTAATCAAACACACGTCCAAACAGTCCGCGCACCGCCGCCATGCCGCCCTCGCGGTAACGCAGTAACGCGGCGGCAACCGTCGGAGTGAGCGCCGCGCCGATGTCGGTCAGCGGCAGATTATCAGGCAGAGGACTGTGTTTGAGAAACAAAGACAGCAGCCAAAACGGTGCGCTCAAAGCGTACACCAGCAGAAAGTATTGCCACGGATGCGAATAACCGGCTGTCGGTTTTTCTGAAGAGGGGTTCTGCATGTTATTCCTGTTCGTTCAGTAAACAAGTTGGCAGGGGAGTAGGTACGGCCTGCTGCTGATGTACAGTATAAAAATATTGCGCGTTTTTTTCTAATTACTATGAAAAGCAGCCTGCACTTCGATTTTTGAAAGTGCAGGCTGCTTTTCATAGAGAGGTCGTCTGAAAATTATTTCTCAGGCAGCTTTGAGATTACAGGTGATATGAGGATTTCGTTGGGTCATGACCCAAGCTGCGTTTGCCGCCAACTGTATTACGGCATGGTTTGGAATCATTTGGTAACAACAAAAACCGCGTGCGTACGTACCGCACACACCCTACACCTTAATCTTAAGGTTTGCGTCGCCTGCAGGTAGGGTGTGTGGCGTAGCCACGCACGCGGTTGGTGGGAATGCAGGCTACGGCTTGCTGACGATTAGTTGGAAAACTTTGGTTTGTAGTCGGGCATTTATGCCCGACTTACCGCTTAAATTTAATCGGGTTCTTTTGATTGGTAGCGATTAATTTCATTTCCGATGTAGATATTATCTGATGTAATTAATATCTCACTACCTTTTCTTTTTTTTTGCAATGAGTAATTAATCTCAAATGAAAATTTTCGATAATTTTTATATAATTCTCGAATCTCTTCGGTATTATCATATGTTATAAGCCATGGTTTAGTTAATTTTGAAATATAGTTGCAAACATTAGCATGATCTTCTGGTTTGTAGAAGTTCGTGTATAAACTAGAACCTTTATTATAGTATGGAGGATCAATAAAGAAGAAAATATTTTTATCCAATAATTCCATATTTTTCATAAAAGAAATAGCATCCATATTGGTTAGAAAAATACGATTTTTATATTTGTTAATACGTAATATTTTGGATATTAGATCCTCTTTATTGAATCTACAATCCATCTTATATGTTCCTGTTTGATTTTTTCCTCCTATAATTCCAGCGCCTTTGATGATGCCGGAACGATTTGTCCGATTAAGAAAGAAGGTGGCAAACCCCAAGGATAAAGGGTCTGATAAGTCACCTTTCTCATAAATTAAACGCTGCTGTTCCCATTCGTTTAAATTTACATTAACTTGATTTATCAAATTAATTAATTCATCAGTGCAATTTAAAACAGAATACCAAAAACTCCAAATAGCAGGATCAATATCATTTATGTAAATATCCTTAACATATCCTGCATATAACAATGCTAAAGCTAAGCCACATCCTCCTGCATATGGTTCAGCATAACTACAATATCTAAGATCGTTATTATGTATAACCCCAGCAAGTAGGTCAAAAAGTACAGATTTTCCACCGGGATATCGAAATGGAGATGTTGATATTTTAGGCATAATATTATTTTTTGTTGAAATTAAATTATTTTTTCTGCGTATATTCGATTGCTAACGCTTTAATTAGTGGATGTATCTCATTAAAATCACTAATTAATTGGAGATCGTTAAACGCAGCCGATTGTTTATCATGCTTGGTAGTATTTCCGTTTTCTGCAATACGACGTAAACATTCTCTGAGAGTCTTAGTTTCATCTTTGTTACCCAACCCCAAAGATTCTAATTTTGTATTAGATAAGAACGATTGAAAATCTACTCCTGCTTTTCTACCATTTAATGCAGTTAAACATTCAATAAATGACCACAACCCTACTGTTAGTAATGGACAATGATCCGCCACCACTAACCGATGTAACGAATTATAAATAGACATTATTTTGTAATTATCTAATTTCTCTAATGCTGTTTCTGTTTCTTTATTATTCTCTAAATATCTAGGTTTAGAAGGAGGGGTTGGTTTGTCACTAGGTTTAGGTTTTTTTTCTGATGGTTCTTCTTTTTCGGGTGAGTTTAATGGGCATGAAGGAATCGTTTCTGTACTCAATCCTTCTATTCCTCTTAATTCGTGTGAATATTTACGAATCTCAGGAGCATTAAAACGAGTATTAACCTTCCCTGATTTTAAATCAGAAATAAATTTTCTTAAAATTAAGTCAAAATTATCTTCATCTCTAATTCTTTGTAATTCATCATTTTTACTTGTATCTATACCTAATGCATCTTTAAATAAAGGATTTGTAATAAATCTTTGTACTGTAGAAATTTTATTAGTTCTCTCTTCGGGTGAAATCATGTTTTTCTTTTGTGCATAATCTAACAGTTGTTGAGCCATTAAATTTTTTATATCTCCAGTGAATCGTGTTTTTTGTTCTGCATTCCATTGTTTTCTACCAATTCCACCCTGTAAGCCACCATGTACTCTTTCTAACCAACCTGATACTGCCTCCCTATCATTAAAAATAACGGCAGGAATTTTTTCTATAGGTGTCCATTTTTGGCTTATCGCTTTAAAATTTTTGCGCTCATTGCTTGGTGCTAATTCTGGATCATCTAATAATTTTAATGCGCATAAACGACGATTTCCTTCCGCAATAATATATGTTTGCGCTCCATCATCACTGTAATTGTCAGTATTAGGAATTATAGCCATAATTTCAAGAGGGTTAACCCCCATTATGACAATATCTTGTGCTAAGGCAAAGACATATTCATTTTGACATAAGTATTCAATTACTTCTTCTTGGGACTGATATGGTTCATGTCTAGGATTCTCCAAGTCCAAAAAAATATCTTTAATATTAATTTGTTTAATTTCCATTACATTTTCCTTTATATTAAATTAATCTTTGTTTCTATTTTAAGGCAGCCTGAAACCTTTCAGGCTGCCTTTCTCACATCAAGCCAGCTTCGCGTTAACCCAATCTTTCACGCCACCCAACACGGCGGGCAGTTTCGCAGCATCTGTTCCACCGGCTTGCGCCAAATCCGGTCTTCCGCCGCCTTTGCCGCCGACTTGTTCGGCTGCGAATTTGACCAAATCGCCGGCTTTCACTTTTCCGGTCAGGGCTTTGGATACGCCGGCGCACAAGGATACTTTGCCGTCGTTCACTGCCGCCAAAAGAATCACGGCGTTGTCGGATTTGCCGGTTAAATCGGTAACGATTTCGCGCAGGGCGGCTGCGTCGGCTTCGATTTGGGCGACGACGAGTTTGGCTGCGCCCAAGTCTTTAGCGTTGTCCAAGAGTTTTGCGCCTGCGTGGACGGCGAGTTCGGCTTTGGTTTTTGCTAACTCTTTTTCCAAAGCTTTGGCGTTTGCGGCGTTGGCTTGGATTTTGGCGAGTACGTCTTTTTCGGTTTGGGCTTTGACTTCGGCGATGATGTTTTTCATCAGGCTTTCTTGGTTTTGCGCCCATGCCAGCGCGGCAAGGCCGGTGATGGCTTCTACGCGGCGGATGCCTGCGGCGATGCCGCCTTCGCTGATGATTTTGAAGAAGCCGATGTCGCCGGTGCGGGCAACGTGGGTGCCGCCGCACAGTTCGGTGGAGTAGTCGCCCATGGTGATGACGCGGACGAAGTCGCCGTATTTTTCGCCGAAGAGCATCATGGCGCCTGATTTTTGCGCGTCTTCAATGGACATGGTTTCCACTTTGACGGGCACGTTGGCAATAATCGCGGCGTTGACGCGGCGTTCGACTTCGGCGATTTCTTCCGCGCTGATGCCTTGCGGATGGGAGATGTCGAAGCGGGTCAGCTCGGCGTTTTGCAGGCTGCCTTTTTGTTCGACGTGTGTGCCCAAAACATCGCGCAGGGCTTTGTGCATCAGGTGGGTCACGCTGTGGTTGCGCATGATGCTGTCGCGGATGTCGTTGTCGATTTCGGCGGATACGGCATCGCCCACTTTCAGACGGCCTGATACAACCGCGCCGAATTGTCCGTGTACGGCGGCTTTGATTTTCTGCGTGTCTTCGACACGGAAGCGGTTTTCGCCTGCGAAGATAAAGCCCACGTCGCCGACTTGGCCGCCGCTTTCGGCATAGAACGGGGTTTGTTCCAAAACAACCACGCCTGCTTCGCCTGCTTGGAGTTCGTCCACGGCTTCGCTGCCTTTGTATAAGGCGATGATTTTGGTGTCTTGGCTGCGTTTTTCGTAGCCGGTGAACTCGGTGTCCGCGCCTGTGTAGTCCAGTTGCGCGTTGGCTTTGAAGTTTTGCGCGGCGCGGGCGCGGGCGCGTTGGGCTTCCATTTCGCGGTTGAAGCCGTCTTCGTCCAAATCAATATTGCGTTCTCGGCAGATGTCGGCGGTCAAATCGTATGGGAAGCCGTAGGTGTCGTAGAGTTTAAAGATGATTTCGCCGTCTAATTTGTTGCTGCCTTTGGTCAAGGCGTTTTCCAGCAAAGCCATGCCGGTTTCCAAAGTTTGGGCAAAGCGGCTTTCTTCGTTTTTCAGGGCTTCTTCGATTTGCGCTTGTTTCTCTTTCAACTCGGGATACGCGTCGCCCATTGCTTTGACCAAATCAGGCACGAGTTTGTAGAAAAACGCCTGTTTCTGACCGAGTTTGTAACCGTGGCGTACGGCGCGGCGGATGATGCGGCGTAGGACATAGCCGCGGCCTTCGTTGGACGGCATCACGCCGTCGGCAATCAGGAAGGAGCAGGAGCGGATGTGGTCGGCAACGACTTTCAGGCTCGGCTCGTCCATGCTGAACGGCGCGCCGGTTTCGCGGGCAACGGCTTTGAGCAGGTCTTGGAACAGGTCGATTTCGTAGTTGCTGTGGACGTGCTGCATCACGGCCGCCATGCGCTCCAAGCCCATGCCGGTATCGACGGACGGCTTGGGCAGCGGGTTCATGTTGCCTTGCTCGTCGCGATTGAACTGCATAAACACGCAGTTCCAAATTTCAATCCAGCGGTCGCCGTCTTCTTCAGGGCTGCCGGGAATGCCGCCCCAGATTTCTTCGCCGTGGTCGTAGAAGATTTCGGAACACGGACCGCAGGGTCCGGTGTCGCCCATCTGCCAGAAGTTGTCGGACGCGTATTTCGCGCCTTTGTTGTCGCCGATGCGGACGATGCGCTCGGCAGGCATACCGATTTCGTTCAGCCAGATGTTGTAGGCTTCGTCGTCTTCGGCATACACGGTCGCCAAGAGTTTGTCTTTGGGGATGTTCAGCCATTCGAGGGAAGTGAGGAACTCCCAAGCGAAGTGGATGGCGTCGCGTTTGAAGTAGTCGCCGAAGGAGAAGTTGCCCATCATTTCAAAAAAGGTATGGTGGCGGGCGGTGTAGCCGACGTTTTCCAAGTCGTTGTGTTTGCCGCCTGCGCGTACGCATTTTTGCGCGGTGGTGGCGCGGTTGTATGGGCGTTTGTCGAAGCCGAGGAACACGTCTTTAAACTGGTTCATACCGGCGTTGGTAAACAGCAGCGTCGGGTCGTCGTGCGGCACGAGGCTGGAAGAGCGGACGATGGTGTGGTTTTTGGATTCGAAGAATTTTAGGAATTTTTGGCGTAGTTCGGAGGTTTTCATGATGTTTCGATGTCTCTACTAAAAAGGTTTCAGACGACCTTCCCGGCCGTATGTAATTGTGGAAAGAAAATGGGTGCTATATTACCGCAAAACCTTGTTTCTAGCTATTGAATCAGGGACTTTCAGACGACCTTCCGACTATCGCCCCAATGGAAATTGCTATCAGATAGTGCGTGCCTGATTTATAATCCCTTACTTTCCCTTCCACCCGATATGCAAGGAATGATAATGACCAAACATCTGCCACTCATCGCCCTGACCGCCGTCATGCTCGCCGCCTGCGGAGGTTCGGATAAAAATACCTCCGACAAAGCGGGTCAGGCGGGAAACCAAAATGTATTGAGGATTTATAACTGGTCGGAATACGTCGATCCCGAAACCGTCGCCGATTTTGAAAAGAAAAACGGTATCAAGGTAACTTACGACGTGTACGACAGCGATGAGACGCTGGAAAGTAAAGTATTGACCGGAAAATCAGGCTACGACATCGTCGGTCCGTCCAATACCTTCGTCGGCAGGCAGATTAAGGCAGGTGCTTATCAAAAAATCGACAAATCCCTGATTCCCAACTATAAAAACCTCAACCCCAAATTGATGAAACTGATGGAAGGCGTCGATCCGAGCCACGAGTACGCCGTTCCGTTTTATTGGGGAACGAATACCTTCGCCATCAATACCGAGCGCGTGAAAAAAGCCTTGGGCACGGACAAACTGCCGGACAACCAATGGGATTTGGTGTTCAACCCCGAATACACATCCAAGCTCAAACAATGCGGCATCAGCTACTTGGACAGCGCGGCGGAAATTTATCCTATGGTGTTGAACTACATGGGTAAAAACCCCAACAGCAACGATACCGAAGACATCAAAGCGGCAACCGAGCTGCTCAAGAAAAACCGCCCCAATATCAAACGCTTTACCTCGTCGGGCTTCATTGACGACTTGGCGCGCGGCGATACCTGCGTTACCATCGGCTTCGGCGGCGACTTGAACATCGCCAGACGGCGTGCCGAAGAAGCGGGCGGCAAAGAAAAAATCCGCGTCATGATGCCCAAAGAAGGCGTGGGGATTTGGGTGGACTCCTTCGTTATCCCGAAAGATGCGAAAAACGTCGCCAACGCCCACAAATACATCAACGACTTCCTCGACCCCGAAGTCGCCGCGAAAAACGGCAATTTCGTCACCTATGCCCCTTCCAGCAAACCCGCACGCGAATTGATGGAAGCCGAGTTCAGAGACGACCGCACCATTTTCCCGAGCGACGAAGATTTGAAAAACAGCTTCATCATGGTCCCTATCCAGCCCACCATTTTGAAATTCATGGTCCGCCAATGGCAGGGCGTGAAAGCCGGAAAATAACTTGATACGGATGGATTAAAGGTCGTCTGAAAACTGGAAATACAGGTTTTCAGACGACCTTTTTGTATAAACATCAAACAGGTTTTTTGCGGCTGTCTTTTATAGTGGATTAACTTTAAACCAGGACGGCGTTGCCTCGCCTTAGCTCAAAGAGAACGATTCTCTAAGGTGCTGAAGCACCAAGTGAATCGGTTCCGTACTATCTGTACTGTCTGCGGCTTCGTCGCCTTGTCCTGATTTAAATTTAATCCGCTATATCTTTTCAACCCCATCCACCATACTTGCAGTCATCAAAGTCCAGATATGATATAGTCCCTCAACTTTCACTCGTATTTTGAAACGGAGTAAAACCATGACTCAATCCATCCATATCCACAGCATGACCGGCTTTGCCAATGCCGCAGGCGAATGCGGCGGCAAGCGCGTGAACTTGGAAATCCGCGCGGTGAACCACCGCTATCTGGATGTCCAATTCCGTATGCCTGAAGAATTGCGTTATCTGGAAGGCGCGTTGCGCGAGAAAATTGCGGCTTCGGCCGCACGCGGCAAACTGGAATGCCGTATTCAGTTGCAGGACGCGGCAGTCGGCGGGCAGAGTTTGGAAACCAATGAAGAATTGGTGAAACAGTTGTCCGATTTGAACAAAACTTGGCGCAAGGAACACGGTTTCGGCAAGCTGACAGTCGCTGAAGTGTTGCGCTTTCCGGGCGTATTGGCAGGTCAAAGCGAAGACCCTGAGGCTTTGGCGAAAACCGTGCAAGAGCTGTTGGACGAAGCGTTGAAAGAGTTTGCCGCCGCCCGCAAACGCGAAGGCAAAAAACTCGGCGAACATCTGTTGCAACGTTTGGCCAGCATGGAAGAAATCGTGGATGCCTTGAGCGAGCTGTTCCCCAGTCTGCTTCAAGCACATATGGACAAGGTGAACGCGCGTTTGGCGGAAGCGGTTGGCAATATCGACAATGACCGTTTGCAGCAGGAATTTGCGCTGTTTATCCAAAAATCCGATGTTGACGAAGAATTCAGCCGCCTGCGCACGCACATCGCCGAAGTCCGCCGCATCGTTACGGAAAACAAAGGCAGTGCGGGCAAACGCTTGGACTTCCTGATGCAGGAATTGAACCGCGAAGCGAACACGCTGGGCAGCAAAGCAATCGCGGCGGAATGCACGCAGGCTTCGGTCGAACTGAAAGTCTTAATCGAGCAAATGCGCGAGCAGGTTCAAAATATCGAATAAGCCTTCAAAAATAAAGCAAAGGTCGTCTGAAAAGCCATTTTCCGCTTTTCAGACGACCTTTTGCTTAATGGATGCCTAGTTTTGTCCGGGTTTGATGACTTTGGCGCCCTGCTCTGTACCCAAAATCAACACATCCGCGGCGTTGCGGGCGAAGATGCCGTTTTCGAGAACGCCGGTGATGCGGTTGATTTCATCTTCCATAGTCAGCGGACGGTCAATATGCAAGTCATAGACATCAATGATTTGGTTGCCGTGGAAGGTGGTGTAGTTCAGGCGCAATTCTGGCTGTCCGCCCATTGCCAAAAGTTTGCGGGACACCAGCGAACGTGCGCCGGGCAACACTTCTACGGGCAGCGGGAATTTTCCCAAACGCGAAACATATTTGCTCTCGTCGGCGATACAGATGAATTTGTCGGACGCGCTGGCGACAACTTTTTCGTTTAAATGCGCGCCGCCGCCGCCTTTAATCATTTGCAGCATATGGTTCACTTCGTCCGCACCGTCAACATAGACAGCCAGCCCCATCACATCATTCAGCGATACTTCGGGAATGTCGTATTGCGCCATCAGTTCGCTGGACTTTTTAGAAGTCGAAACCGCGCCTTTGATTTTTTTGCCGCTTTTACCCAACGCTTCGATAAACATATTGACGGTCGAGCCGGAGCCGATACCGATGTATTCGTTTTCGGGTACGAATTCCACCGCTTTCTCGGCGGCAATGCGCTTCAATTCGTCTTGAGTAGCCATGATTTCTCCTTAATGGGATGTCGGTTGATGGGCATATGTTAACATTTTCATGCCATTTGTGCTTGCCTGCTTACGCTTTTTCCAGCAACACCGCCGCCTGCGCCTCGATGGCTTCCATGCGCCCCAGATAGCCGAGTTTTTCGTTGGTTTTGCCTTTGATATTGACACAGGTCGTCTGAATCCCCAAATCGGCGGCAATGTTGGCGCGCATGGCGGGAATGTGTGGCGCGAGTTTGGGCTTTTGGGCGATGATGGTCGTGTCCACATTCACAACGCGCCAGCCCAATGCCTGCACGCTTTGATACGCTTCACGCAACAATACGCGGCTGTCGGCATCTTTAAACTCGGCGGCAGTATCGGGAAAATGGCTGCCGATGTCGCCCAAACCCGCCGCGCCAAGTAAAGCGTCAGTAATCGCGTGCAAAAGCGCGTCGGCATCGGAATGGCCGAGCAGGCCTTTTTCAAACGGGATGTTTACGCCGCCGAGAATCAAATCGCGGCCTTCGACGAGTTGGTGGACATCGTAGCCTTGTCCGATGCGGATATTCATGTTTTGTCCTTTTTTCAATGTCAGGTCGTCTGAAAAACGGGTTTCAGACGACCTGCAACAACAGCCTCACAATCAATTCATCCTGCGGCAGCGTCAGCTTCAAATTGCGCGTATCTCCCTGCACCAGCAGCGGCTGAACGCCCAGCTTTTCCACTGCCGACGCTTCGTCTGTAATATCGCTCAAATCCTCTGCCGACAATGCTCGGTGCAATAAGGCCGTCTGAAAAAGCTGCGGGGTTTGCGCCTGCCACAATCCGGCGCGGGAAACGGTTTCGCCGATATGGTTTTTACCATCGGCGCGTTTGAGCGTATCGGCAACGGGTACTGCCAAAATACCCCCCTGCTCTTGTCCGCCCGCTTCCTCAATCAGACGGGTCAACACCTCGGGCGGCAGGCAGCAACGGGCGGCATCGTGAACGAGAATGTCGTCCTGCTCCGCCGCCAAGCCTTGCGCCAGCAATGAGGATACGCCGTTGCGCACCGTTTCGGCACGGCTTGCTCCGCCTACACGAAATACGTGTGTTTTACTGGAAGGGGTCGTCTGAAACGTTTGGTCTTCGGGCGATACGATGACGGCAATCAAATCGATGGCAGGATGGTTTTCAAAAATGTCTATCGTATGCTGCAACACGGTTTTGCCGTTGATTTCAACGTATTGCTTGGGCTTTCCCGCCCCAAAGCGCGTTCCGATACCGGCGGCGGGAATCAGGGCGATATGGCGGCGCGTCATGCTTCGGCTCCGGCTGTTTCGGCTTTGCGCCACAAACAGGCTTCGCCCAAACCGTCCAGATATTGTTCGTGTGCGGCAAGTTCCTCTGCGTTGGCTTTGATGACTTTCAGATGCGCCGGACGCTTGGTTTCGGCAATAATGACCGGTTTGACTTCCTCGTCTTCTTCTTTTTCGCCGCCCATTAAATCAAACTGCTGGCGCGTCATGGCGAGATAAACCTCACCCAAAAGCTCGCAGTCAATCAACGCACCGTGCAGCACGCGCTTGCTGCGGTCGACAGAAAGGCGGTTGCACAAAGCATCCAAACTGGCTTTCTGCCCTGGGAACATTTCCCGCGCCATCGCCAGCGTGTCGGTTACGGTACAGCCAAGTTCCTCAATGGAAGGCAGTCCCATACGGCGGAATTCCATGTTCAGGAAGCCGACGTCAAACTTGGCATTGTGAATAATCAGCTCGGCATCGCGTATAAAATCGGCAATCTGCCGCCCTACTTCGGCAAACGGCGGTGCGTTTTTCTCTTCCAAAACCTCAATGGTCAGGCCGTGCACCTTCGCCGCTTCTTCAGGCATATCGCGTTCGGGATGAACATATAAATGAAGGTTGTTGCCGGTTATTTGGCGGTTGATCATTTCCAGACCGGCAAACTCGACCAAGCGGTCGCCGCCTTCGGCATAAAGGCCCGTGGTTTCGGTATCAAGGATAATCTGGCGTTTGCTCATAGGAATCTTCTGTATAGCGCTCATTGATAAAATGCCTTGAATCATACGCAAGGCTGCTACAAATGTATAGTCAGTAAAGCTCAGGACCTATGTATTTGAATACAATATTTCTTAGAGCATGAATACTGCCCCGACAAGGGATTTTGCTGACAATTTTTCAAACGTATTTATCTTTACATTCCCTCTAAGGCTCATTTTCTCTAAATTCCGAGTAAATCACTCAAGTTTTATCAATTTCAAAAAATTAATTTCTATAAAAATCATTATCTTATTACCTATTCTCATAATAATAACAATTATCATTTGCAAATTTTGAAATTATCCGTATAATGCATTCCATCGAAACGAAATCAACGCGCCACAGAACGAAAGGAGAAGAAAATGCCTGAAAATATTTTCCAGCAAGTCTCTCTCGACATTCTGAGACTGCACCAACATACCATCCGCTCTCTTTTGGCAACCCAGTGTTGCGATGATTGTGAAGTACATGATGCCGTATATGTTACGCTCGATGGTCGTTATTATGTTTGGCTTCCCTGCATGGGTAAATCGGAGCAGCCGCAAACCGGCATCCTCCTGATTGAAGATGAAGACAGCCATTCCCGTTTAAGCTGGGTCGCCAGCACTCGGGAGGTCAAACAAAAAGACAGTTTGTACAGCCGCGTCGTTTCCGTTTTACAACGCAAAATGCAGAAGGCAAAAGAAAAGTTTATTCATGCGTCTGATGCCCGTTTGCTTGAACTGACACCGCAGCAAGGTCGCTTGACGACCAAAAGCAAAGATTTGTCGCTTTCACCCTATGATTTGATGAAGGCACTTTATCCGGCAACCCATCAACGTCAATTAGAGGAGTTCGCCCTGTAACAGTTTTGGTAGTGGTTTGTGTTCCTTTTGCGCCCCTTAAAATTAAAGGGGCGATTTTTTTTGCCTGCAACTCAACATGGCTTCCATCAAACCAATCAAAAAAGGTCGTCTGAAATCGGATTCAAACTTCAAATCCGGTTTCAGACGACCTTTTGTCTATTGCCGTTTACTTGCCTGCTTCAGATGAAGACAGGTTTTCCGGCAACATGTCCTGCTCGTCAAAATCAGGCTCAGGCTCGTTTTGCAACACCTTGCCATTCAATTTCAATTCGTTGTTTTGCAGGGTCAGATGGGTTTTGATATTGTTTTCTTCTAAAGTCAGGTATTGCTCCTGCGCCATACTTTTCACAGTGCTGTCCACCATCAGACGCAGCGTTTCATTGATATCTTCAATTCCTGCGCGTCCAGCTTCTTCATCTTCGGCATTGACGCTAAACAGGCTGCGCGCTTGGTTGATTGCCATCTGCTCCAACAGTTTTTTCGGAACGCTCACATTGAAATCGGCATGGGTTTTTTTCAACATTTCGCTGAGGCTGTTCAAATCTTTTGCCGCCAAGCCTTTAAAGGCTAGTTTACCGCTGACATCCACTTGACCTTGCGGCATGATGAATTTGAATGTCTTGACATTCAGCACCGGATCATTGGTGAATAAACCCGAAGCTTCGTTTTTGGCGGTTTGGAGCAAGGCGTTTTGGATCTCTTCCTCGCTCATTTTCTTATTGGCGACTTCGGCAAGCTTGGATTTTAAAGCCTGCAAACCTTTGCCGTCCAAATGCTCTGCTGCCACATTGATATCCAACGGACCATATTTATCTTCGCCATAAACCAGCTCTTCAAATTGGAACCGTCCTTCGCTGTTGATGAACTTATCAACTTCGTTGGTATTGGTATCGAATTTCAGTTTGCTGACTTCGATTTTGGAAGGCGCGATACTGCCGGTCGGATTGACAAATGCCCCGATTTGCAGATTGGTCACAAGATTGATCAGCTCGTTCAGCTTGACGTTGTAATCAATATTTTCTTTCCATTGCAGCAGGAATTTATCCAAAGTAATGCTGCTTTTGCCCAAGGAAAGCTTGTTGAGTCCGTCTGAAGTCTCAGATTGGAAATGTAGGTTTTCCATCGAAACATCGCCCTTGTCCGCCAGCTTGAGCTGCAAAGACGGAGCGGTATAATCATGACGGTAGCTTTGGAAATCTTTTTCGTAATCGGTGTTGCCGCTCAAGCCTTTCCAGCTGAGCTTGATGCCGGACAACTCTTCATAGTCGAAAGCCGGAACGCTGAGTTGAAGCTTGCCGCTTCCTCCGAAATAAATCGTATTGCTCATGGTCAACGGAGCTTGTTGGCCAAAGAAGCGAGACAATACTTTTTCGGTTTCCGGATGGTATTTAAACTCTGTTTCCACATGAGCCTGAGTACCGAAACCGCCGGCAAACGGCCCATGGCTGATATGGTTCACAACCGTAATCGGCTCTTGCAAGACGGTTTTCAGATTATCAGGCAGATATTGCTGGGTATTTTGAAGCAATGTCGGTTTCAGGCGTATGACCGTAGTTTCGGTCGCACCGAACCAGCCCCGATCATATTGGTGGGATTCTACGGTTAAAAAACCTGATTCCTGCAACAGTTTTTGTTGTGCAGTCAGGGTTTCTTCTGCTTTGATGCCGAAGTAGTAAGGCGCACCGAGGCCCGCGGCGATGGCTACGGCTACGGTCGAAATAAGATACTTTTTCATTGCTACAAACAGATAGGTTGAAAGCGATAAGAATAGCATTTTTTGACCGATTTGTCTTTTGGGTAGCTTAGACGGTACAAATTAGTCCATATTTGGTACTTTTCCATCCTCATGAACCAGCTGCTTATGTTCCATTATTCCAAGCGTTCTGATTTATAATCGGGTCGTCTGAAAACCTGCCCACTACCACCCGCCCCATGACCACGGACTTCGACATCCCCCTTTTCCTTAAAAACCTGCCCAACCTGCCCGGCGTATACCGTTTTTTCGACGAAGGCGGCAACGTCTTATACGTCGGCAAAGCGGTCAACCTCAAGCGGCGTGTATCCGGTTATTTCCAGAAAAACGACCATTCCCCGCGCATCGCATTGATGGTGAAACAGATTCACCACATCGAAACCACCATCACCCGCTCCGAAGCCGAAGCCCTGATTCTCGAAAACAACTTCATCAAAGCCCTGTCGCCGAAATACAATATCCTTTTCCGCGACGACAAAAGCTATCCCTACCTCATGCTCAGTGGGCATCAATATCCGCAGATGGCGTATTACCGCGGCACGCTGAAAAAGCCGAACCAATACTTCGGCCCCTATCCCAACAGCAACGCTGTGCGCGACAGCATCCAAGTTCTGCAAAAAGTCTTCATGCTGCGCACCTGCGAAGACAGCGTGTTCGAACACCGCGACCGTCCTTGCCTGCTGTACCAAATCAAACGCTGCACCGCGCCCTGCGTCGGCCACATCAGCGAAGAAGACTACCGCGACAGCGTGCGCCAAGCCGCCACTTTTCTCAACGGCAAAACCGACGAACTGACCCGCACCCTGCAACAGAAAATGCAGACTGCCGCCGCCAACCTGCAATTTGAAGAAGCTGCCCGCTACCGCGACCAAATCCAAGCGCTAGGCATCATGCAGAGCAACCAGTTCATCGACAGCAAAAACCCCAACAACCCCAACGACATCGACCTGCTCGCGCTTGCCGTTTCAGACGGCCTCGTCTGCGTACACTGGGTCAGCATACGCGGCGGGCGGCACGTCGGCGACAAAAGCTTCTTCCCCGACACCAAAAACGACCCCGAACCAAACGGACAAGACTACGCCGAAGCCTTCGTCGCCCAACACTATCTGGGCAAAAGCAAACCCGACATTATCATCAGCAACTTCCCCGTACCCGACGCATTGAAAGAAGCTTTAGAGGGCGAACATGGCAAACAAATGCAGTTCGTAACCAAAACCATAGGCGAACGCAAAGTCTGGCTGAAAATGGCGGAACAAAACGCACAGATGGCGATTGCCCAACGCCGCCTGCAACAAAGCAGCCAGCAACACCGCATCGACGAGTTGGCAAAAATCCTGAACATGAATTCAGACGACCTCAACCGCCTCGAATGCTTCGACATCAGCCACACCCAAGGCGAAGCCACCATCGCCTCCTGCGTCGTGTACGACGAACAAAACATCCAACCCTCGCAATACCGCCGCTACAACATCACCACCGCCAAACCCGGCGACGACTACGCCGCCATGCGCGAAGTCCTCACCCGCCGCTACGGCAAAATGCAGGAAGCCGAAGCCAACGGCGAGGCCGTCAAATGGCCGGATGTCGTATTGATTGACGGAGGCAAAGGACAAATCGGCATCGCCGTATCCGTATGGGAAGAACTCGGGCTGCACATCCCCTTGGTCGGCATCGCCAAAGGCCCCGAACGCAAAGCCGGCATGGAAGAACTTATCCTCCCGTTCACCGGCGAAACCTTCCGCCTGCCCCCGCACAGCCCCGCCCTGCACCTCCTGCAAACCGTGCGCGACGAATCCCACCGCTTCGCCATCACCGGCCACCGCAAAAAACGCGACAAAGCCCGCGTTACCTCCTCCCTCAGCGATATCCCCGGCGTAGGCAGCAAACGCCGCCAAGCCCTGCTCACCCGCTTCGGCGGCCTGCGCGGCGTCGTTGCCGCCAGCAAAGAAGATTTGGAACAAGTCGAAGGCATCAGCAAGGCATTGGCGGAGACCATTTACGAGCATCTGCATTAAACGATGGGATGAATAAAGCAAGAGGTCGTCTGAAAAGTTTTCAGACGACCTCTTGTTATTCTCTACACCACATCAAAAACAATATTTTTTTAAAACCTTATTAGGAACATATTGATAAATATCCCGAAATTCTTTCTTTACCGCGCCTGAAGCAGGATTCAGCTTCTCATTTCGTACCAATTTTATTTTATCTTTGGTTACTTCCGACAACGATGCAGCGGTATAGCGGTATTCCCGATGCGAACCTGCCGTCAAACGGTCTCGGGTAAATTCATATTGGTATTTATCCTGTCCCGTTTCCCCATAAAAATCAACATCCATCCTGCAACGTCCTTGCGGTTGGGCAAACAATACCAACCCGCTTCCCTCCGGACTCAATTCAAAATCCGTCAAATCCCTTTCATAAACTTTTTTCCATTGGGAATGATGACTTTGAGCAGCAAGTAAACCCGAGCTCAAACATAAAACTGAAACCAATAAACCCTTAGCGACATTCATACGATTACACCTAAATTTGAAGAGCCTATGATTAAAACAAAGAACTGAAAATAATACAATTGGATTTCAATCGACTCAATCCCGCTCATCAAACAAACCGACATCGAACAAATCCGGTTCGCTCACCCGCCCGCGGCAATCGACCTTAATGTCCTCGTGAACCCGACAGCAACACGGCAGAATCTCGCCGGGTGCGACAAACGCCAGCGGGAAATCGTCGTAAGACACCCTGCCGTCCAATATTTTGACGCGGCAGGAGCCGCAATAGCCGCTGCGGCACTGGTATTCGACCTCATGGCCGGTGCGCTCCAAGCCCTCCAATAAGGTTTCGCCCTCTTGAAGCTCGAAGGTTTTGTCGTGTGTACTGATGAGTGCCATTGTTATCTGTTTAAGCGGGAAAGGCCGTCTGTACGGCGTAACCGAAATCTTTGATTTCGTTTCTACACCTGTTCAGACGACCTCTGATGATGGAAATGCGGAAAACCGCCAAGTTTGATTACAGTTCGAAATCGCCCAAATCGTCCGCGCTGACTTCCGAATCGATCTGACCGATTAAGTAAGAAGAAATTTCCACTTCCTGCGGCGCGACCTGCACGTTATCGGACGACAGCCACGCGTTAATCCACGGAATCGGGTTTTGGGTGGCACCTTCGAATCCGGCGGGCAGACCGACCGCCTGCATACGCAGGTTGGTGATGTATTCGACATATTGCGCCAAAATTTCCTTATTCAGACCAATCATCGAACCGTCTTTAAACAGATAGGCCGCCCATTCTTTTTCCTGCTCCGCCGCTTTTTTGAAGAGTTTGAAACATTCGTCCTGCAATTCGACGGCGATTTCCGCCATTTCAGGGTCGTCTGAACCGGCGCGCATCAGGTTGAGCATATGCTGGGTGCTGGTCAGGTGTAGGGCTTCATCGCGGGCAATCAGTTTGATGATTTTGGCGTTGCCTTCCATCAACTCGCGCTCGGCAAAGGCAAACGAGCAGGCGAATGAAACGTAGAAACGGATGGCCTCCAACACATTGACGCACATCAGGCAGAGATAGAGCTTTTTCTTCAACTCGCGCAAAGACACGGTAACGAGCTTGCCGCCGACATTGTGCGTTCCTTCGCCCAACAGGTTGTAATACTGAGTATATTCGATTAAATCATCGTAATAGCAGGCGATGTCTTCGGCGCGGGCGATGATGTATTCGTTCTGCACGATGTCGTCGAACACGACCGACGGATCATTCACGATATTGCGGATAATGTGGGTATAGCTGCGCGAGTGGATGGTTTCGCTGAAGCTCCACGTTTCAATCCAAGTTTCCAACTCGGGAATCGACACCAAAGGTAGTAAGGCAACATTCGGGCTACGGCCTTGGATGGAGTCAAGCAAGGTTTGGTATTTCAGATTGCTGATGAAAATGTGTTTTTCGTGTTCGGGCAGGTTGGCGTAGTCGATACGGTCGCGCGACACGTCGATTTCTTCCGGCCGCCAGAAGAAAGACAGTTGTTTTTCAATCAGTTTTTCAAATACTTCGTATTTCTGCTGATCATAACGGGCAACATTCACCGGCTGACCGAAAAACATCGGCTCTTTAAGCGCGTCGTTTTTGGTTTTGGAGAAGGTGCTGTATGACATGACTAGGTGTTCGCAGGACATGGCTGTTTTCTCAGGTTGATTTAAATCTAAAAGTAGGATAGGCGACTTCTAGGCTATGCGAAGCAGATAGGTCGTCTGAAAATTTTTATTTTGAGCCTTATTGCAATCGTGGTACAATTTGTCTCAACAAAACGCATGAGCAGGCATGAAACCATTTCAGCGTTTGTCCGGCCTTTTTAGGCTACTAGCCCAAGAGCAGTTATAAAGCGAAGCCTGTACTGACAACCCTTGCTTTTAAGTGAGGGTTGTTTTACTTTGGGCGTTTGATTCTCTTATTGACCAATGTATTATGTAATAACACAAAGAAACCGACCGGTTTTCTCCTTACTTTTGTTCCGTGATTTTCTTTGTAATCCCCATCCCGTATATATGCACTATTAATGTAAATATGTACATCATGTTTTGGAGATTTGGCTCTTTGAAGTGAAAAGTAAATTTCATAATCTACTTTTTTACCGTTTTTATCCGTTACTGATATGGTCAGAAACTTATCGTCAGCCGAAGTGAAATAACATTTGTTTCTACTAATTTCACGCATAATTTGCGGCAACATTTTTGAAACCTGGTAGCGCTCGAAACAAAAAATTCGTGTTTCTTTAGCCGTTACATAATGCAATGCAGATTCAATATCTGATAACTTTTCTCCCTTACGTTTATTTTCACCTCTTGTAAAACAATGTGTACTAAACTCGATAATACAGCGGTATCGTTTTTCCGCCGTACCATCACTTTTAGCAGGTTGAATATAGTCACAAGAAAACGCAGTTAAATGCGTTAGATCATATTCAATACCTTGATAATCAAATTTAGGAAAGGCTTTCAATTACTTCACCAAAGCCCTTATCAAATCTTACAAGCCCCGCCCGCGCAGCCGTCATCCTGAATATCGGTCTGCGTATCGTCCGCGCCGTCACGGGTGTTGTGGTAGTACAGGGTTTTGACGCCGTATTTGTAGGCGGTCAGCAGGTCTTTGAGCATTTGTTTCATGGAAACTTTGTTGCCTTCAAATTTGCCCGGGTCGTAGGCAGTGTTGGCGGAAATCGCCTGATCGACGAATTTTTGCATCACGCCGACAAGTTTCAGATAACCTTCGTTACCCGGAAGCTGCCACAGGGTTTCGTAGGCGTCTTTCAGGGTTTCAAACTCCGGCACGACCTGTTTCAGGATGCCGTCTTTCGATGCTTTGACCGTTACCAGTCCGCGCGGCGGCTCGATGCCGTTAGTGGCGTTGGCGATTTGCGAGCTGGTTTCAGACGGCATGAGTGCGGTCAGGGTGGAGTTGCGCAGACCGTATTTGACGATGTCGGCGCGCAGGCTTTCCCAGTCGCACAATAGCGGTTCGCTGCATACGGCATCCAAGTCTTTTTTGTAGGTGTCGATGGGCAGTTTGCCTTGCGAATAAACGGTTTGGTTGAACAGCGGGCATGCGCCGTATTCTTTGGCAAGGTTCACCGACGCTTTGAGCAGGTAATACTGCATGGCTTCAAAGGTGCGGTGGGTCAGGCCGAGCGCGGAATCGTCGCTGTAACGGACGCCGTTTTTCGCCAGATAGTAGGCGTAGTTGATGACGCCGATGCCGAGCGTGCGGCGGTTCATGGTCGCGGTGCGGGCGGCTTCGACCGGATAGTCTTGATAATCCAGCAAGGCATCAAGTGCGCGCACGGTCAAATCGGCAAGCCCTTCCAGCTCGTCCAAGCTGTTTAATGCGCCCAAGTTGAAGGCAGACAAGGTACACAGGGCGATTTCGCCGTTCGGGTCGTTGATGTTGTCCAGCGGTTTGGTCGGCAAGGCGATTTCCATGCACAGGTTGGACTGGTGCACGGGCGCGACGCGTGGGTCAAACGGGCTGTGCGTGTTGCAGTGGTCAACGTTTTGGATGTAGATGCGTCCCGTTCCGGCGCGTTCCTGCATCAGCGTGGAGAACAAATCAGTAGCCGACAAGGTACGCTTGCGGATATTCGGGTCTTGCTCGTATTTCGTGTAGAGACGCTCGAATTCGTCTTGGTCGGCAAAAAATGCGTCGTACAGACCGGGGACTTCGTTAGGCGAGAACAGCGTGATGTTGCCGCCTTTAATTAGGCGGGTGTACAGCAGGCGGTTGATTTGTACGCCGTAATCAAGCTGGCGGATGCGGTTGTCTTCAACGCCGCGGTTGTTTTTCAACACCAACAGGCTTTCGGCTTCGATGTGCCACAAAGGGTAGAACAAAGTTGCCGCGCCGCCGCGCACGCCGCCTTGCGAGCAGGATTTGACCGCCGCTTGGAACATTTTGAAAAACGGAATGCAGCCGGTATGTTGCGCTTCGCCGCCGCGGATTTCACTGCCTAAGCCGCGGATACGTCCGGCGTTGATACCGATGCCCGCACGTTGGGAAACGTATTTCACAATCGCGCTAGTGGTGGCGTTGATGGAATCCAGACTGTCGTCGCATTCAATCAATACGCAGCTTGAGAATTGGCGCGTAGGCGTGCGCACGCCGCTCATAATCGGAGTAGGTAACGATACTTTAAATGTGGAAACGGCGTCGTAAAAGCGTTTGACGTAATCCAAGCGCGTCTCTTGCGGGTATTTGCTGAAGAGACACATTGCCACCAAAATGTATAAGAACTGCGGTGTTTCATAAATCTGGCGGGTAACTCGGTTCTGCACCAGATATTTGCCTTCGAGCTGCTTCACAGCAGCGTAGGAAAAGGTCATGTCGCGGCTGTGGTCGATATAGGCATTCAGCTCGTCAAACTCTTCGCGGCTGTAATCTTCGATGATGTGGCGGTCGTATTTGCCCGCATCGGTGAGTTTTTTAACGTGGTCAAAGAGATGCGGCGGTTCGAACTCGCCGTAAGCGATTTTGCGCAGGTGGAAAATCGCCAGACGCGCGGCGAGATATTGATAATCGGGCGTATCCTGCGAAATCAGGTCGGCAGCCGCCTTGATGATGGTTTCGTGGATGTCGTCGGTGCGGATGCCGTTGTAAAACTGGATGTGCGATTTGAGCTCGACTTGCGATACGGAAACGTTTTTCAAGCCTTCCGCCGCCCAAGTAACGACGCGGTGGATTTTGTCTAAGTCGAGATTTTCCAAACGTCCGTCGCGCTTGGTTACTTTCAAATCAGTCGGTGCATTCATCGTGAGCTTTCTCCATCCTGAAACACAAGATACAGTATGTATTAATATCGAGTGGCACAATATAGTGTATTTTTCGTCGCTTATCCAGTCTTGACAAGCCCGTTGTTTTGAAATCGGGCTTTTCCCAATTTTCTTTCAGACGACCTCTTTCCCTATGATTCAAGCCTTACCGCAAAAATGTGTTTTTTAGCATCAAAACCCTCATTCGGCTATGCACTTATGAAATAAGGCAAATTCGGATTTGTGTTAAATTTTGAAAATAAACAACATGACATTGAATGACATATGCAAAATAAGGTCGTCTGAAACGTGATAATTCATGCAGTTTATTATTTTCTCTGTTTGATAATATGTAATGGAAGATGGGTTTCGTCAAAATGCTTTAAATACCCCGCTTGCTTTTTCAGACGACCCATTCTGCCAAATTTCCTTTTTACAAAAGCCATGAATATAATGAAATGCACCCTTTAAATAAACAGGAGTCCGCCATGTTACTGAGAAAAAGCCTTATTCCCGCCCTGTCTGCAGCACTGATACTGGGTTTTGCAACCCAACCTGCCGATGCAGCCGTCCACAAACACCATAAGCCCCACCACACTCAAACCAAAGCCAAACAAAGCAAACTACATCCTGTCTGCAAAAAATATCTTGACCGTCGCGCTGCATGGTATAAATCCAAAGGCAACAAAGCCGAGCTGAAAGAAAACGTCAAAGCCCGGAAAGCCTTCCGCCAACTGCCCTATAAAGAACAACGCATCCAATGCCAAGCGGCTTATGAAGCATTTGATGATTTCGACCACAGCAAATTCCGTCGCTAAAACGGATAAAGGTCGTCTGAAAAAACCAAACTGCACCCAAAAGTTGGATATTCCATCCAAACATACGGGTGCAGTTTTTATGACCAAAGTTACGCTTCAAATAACAAACCACATCCCATTATTTATACAGTCGCATAAGGCAACGCAGATGGAGGGCTTCTTTGCGGTATTAAACGAAATGCTCCTACCGTTCAGGAGAATTGACGGTGGACGAATATAATTGTATGGATTACTGCATCTGGGAGCGTTACAGTTTGAAAGTGAAAAAAGCTGGGCCCTGTCGTATACAGAACCCAGCTTATATAGAACGCCTAAATAGGGTTTTATTAGTGCCCAAGATTTGGACGCAGCCCGGTTTTTCAGACGACCTTTTGACTGTTACGCAAGTTTGATTCGGAAAATTAACGCTCGCTCAATGCCTGTTTCATACGGGTAATCGGTTTGATCAGGTATTGGAAGATGGTTTTTTCTCCGGTTTTAATGTCCACTGTGGCAACCATGCCCGGAATAATCGGCATGTCTTTACCATTTTTGTCTTTCAGGGCGTTGTTCTCAGTTTGGACGATGACTCGGTAGTAAACTTGGTTGGGGTCGAGCTTCAGATCGTTGGCACGGCTTTGCATGGAGTTGCTGACGGTATCTGCGCCGACAAGGGTAACTTTGCCTTCCAATCCGCCATAGATGGAGTAGTCATATGCGCTGACTTTGACCAGTGCGGGCTGTCCTGCGCGGACGAAGGCGATGTCTTGCGGACGGATATAGGCTTCGACAAGGAGTTTGTCGTCAACGGGGACGATTTGCATGATTTCTTCGCCCGGGTTGACTACGCCGCCGATGGTATTGATTTTGATGTTTTTGACGATGCCGCGCATGGGGGAGCGGATTTGGGAGCGGTCAACCGGGTCGGCGCGCATGGCCATGTTTTCTTTGGATTGCGCCAGCTCGGATTCGGATTGCACGAGTTCGTTGTTGGCATCTGTTCTGTAACGGTTGCGGCGTTCGGCAATTTGCAGGGTCAGATCGCTGGATTCGCGGCGCATTTTGAGGAGTTCGACTTCGGACATAACGCCTTGTGCCACCATAGGCGCAGTAATGGCGATTTCGCGATCAAGCGCCGCTTTGCTTTGTACCAGACTTTGTACGGCATCGGTCATGGCTTGGCGGCGGGCGTTATATGCGGCGGTTTCGCGGCGGCGGAGTTCGGGGCTGACGCTGTTGGGGAACGTGAGTTTGCCGCCGTAAGCTTCGGCTTTCAGGCGGGCGATAGTGGCCTCGAGGTTTTGGACTTTGGCCTCGCTCTCGCGCAATACGGCAAGACTGCGCGTATCGTCGAGCTTCAGCAGGATTTGGTCTTTTTCGACCAAATCGCCTTCTTTAACCATCATTTGGGTAATGACACCGGCGTCCAGGCTTTGGATGACTTGTTCACGGCTGCTGGGGATAACGTTGCCGTTGCCGCGGGTTACTTCTTCAACGGTGCTGTTGTATGCCCATACGACAAAGACGACGAGCAGCAGGAAAAACAGGATGATGACCCAAAATTGGCCGCTGTGTTTTTCTTTTTGCAAGGCTGCATTCAAATCGTTAATGAGATGCAGGTCTTTGGATTTAACGTTGTTTTCGCTCATAATGATGAATCTTCGGTATCTGTTTGTTGTTTTCAAAGAGGTCGTCTGAAACGCTTTCTGTTCGTGTTTTCAGACGACCTTTTCCCTTTTCGTCATGCTTGCGCCGCTTCGCCGGGACGTTGGTTTTCCTGCGCTTGTTGTGCTGCTTTGACTTTGTTTTGCTCGTTTTGCATCAGTTTTTGCAACACTAAATCGCGCGGGCCGTCCATAACGACTTTGCCGTTTTCCATTACGATGATGCGGTTAACGATTTGCAGCACTTGCGGACGGTGGGTGACCAAGAGCATGGTGCGGTTGCGTCCCCAGTGGGCGATCGCGTTCAATGCCATGCGTTCGGTACCTTGGTCGAGGCTGGTTGTCGGCTCGTCCAAAAGAACCACTTTGGGGTCGCGCAGCGTCATGCGTGCGAGGGCGATGATTTGTTTTTGACCGCCGGACAGGCCCAAACCGTCTTCACCCAAAGGCATATCCAAGCCTCTCGGGTGGTTGCGGATGATTTGGTCCAGACCAAAACGTTTGAGTGCGGTCAGTAGGTCTTGGTCGGTCGAATAGCTGTCGGTACGCGCCAAATCCATGTTTTCGCGCAATGTTCCCAAGAAAAGGCGTGGAGATTGGCTAAACAGGAGGACTTGGTTCCGCAGGAAATTCGGATCAAGTTGGCGCATATCGACGCCGTCGAGGGTTACGTTGCCTTTTTCGGTGTCGTACAGACCGCTCGCCAGCTTCAGCATGGTACTTTTACCGCTGCCGATACGTCCGAGGATACCGACTTTTTCACCGGGTCGGATGTTGATGCGTAACTCGTCAACTGCGTTGTTACTTTCGTTTTTGTATTTGAACGTTACGTTTTCAAAGGCGATATTGCCTTGAACGTTGTCCAAAGTAATGTATTTGCGTTCGGGGCTGCGTTCGATCGGACGGGAAACAATGTCGTTCACGCCTCTTAACGCCAGCTTCGCCTGTTGGAAGCGGGTAGCAAGGCCGGCAACTTGAGCCAACGGCGCCAACGCGCGGCCGGACAGAATAACGGAGGCAATCAGCGCACCCATGGTAATCCGTTCCGCATGGTTGTCGGCATGAATCAGATAGGTACCGACAACGACCAAAAAGACAGTATTGAGCTGCTGCATGGCAACGGCGAAGTTGACCATGAAGTTGCTGGTATCTTTTACTTTGATGGATGAAGCGGAGGTTTTGGCGGTGTATTCATCCCAGCGTTGTTGCGCCCATGAAGTCGCATTGTTGGTTTTCAGGGTTTCGATGCCTTCAATGGCTTCTACGGCAAGGCCTGAACGTTGCGAGCTTTCTTTCATGGATTCGTTAATGTGGCGCGACAAGGGGCGTTGAACGATGAAGCCGACAATGACGACAATCGGAATAATCGCCAAAGGAACCAAAGCCAGTTTGCCGCCGACTATCGAAATAACAAAGATAAACAGCAACAGGAACGGCAAGTCCACCAAAGTCAACAGGCTCGCGCTGGTCATGAATTCGCGTACGGATTCAAATTCGCGCAGGTTGTTGGCGTATGAACCGGAAGAAGCGGGACGGTCGGCAAGGCGCAATGCCATCACGCGGCGGAACAAGGCGGAGCTGATAATCAGGTCGGCCTTTTTACCGGCGATGTCGGTCAAATGGCCGCGTATCATCTTGGCGGCAAATTCGAACAAAATGGCGAGGACAACGCCGATACTCAAAACCCACAGGGTTTCATAGGCTTGGTTGGGAATGACGCGGTCGTACACGTTCATGACATACAACGAGCTGACCAAGGCGAGGAAGTTAATGATGACGGTCGCCAAAATCACTTGATAGTAATAGCTGCGGAAACGCCAAATGACTTTCCAAAACCATGCTTTGGGGAGGTGGTATTCAGGCAGTTCGGAACGCGTGTCCGCCGCCATTTTGGGCTTGATAAACCAGCAGTAACCCAGATACAGACCGGAAAGCTGGTCATGATCAAGCTGCTGCTCCAAGCCATCTACCTGACGGATATGATATTTTCTGTTTCGACCCGAACCTTCGATATTGGTAATGACGGCAGCCTCTTCGTTGTGAAGAATGATCATCACAGGAACGGCAAGCGATGGAATGTCTTCCAGATTGCGCTTGGACAATGTGTTTTCAAAGCCGTGGCTGCGCAAGACTTCGACGAGGGAATGATAGTTGACATTGAGTTTTTTATCCCGCACCACCTCTGCCGTCAGCGCGGCTTCTGACACAGGCGCCCCTAAGAGACGGGTAACCAACACAATATGTTCAATGATTGCTTTCATGATAATTCGCGTAATGAGTAATGATGTTAAGATTTTATGTTATTGCTTCAAGCCTGCCCAATTCGCCATCTGCGCCTGCGCAGCCAGATAATCCAACGCGGCATCGCGGAAGTCGTTGCGCGCCGAAATGTTTTCCTGCTCAATGCTGGACAATTCGTTGTATGCGCCCAAAACGTCGGTCAGCGTGCGGCGGGCGATTTTAAATTGCAGCTCGTAAGTTTTAACCACGTCCTTTTGGGCGGCAATATGTTGCGCAGCAATATCGGCACGGCGTTCGCTCTCGCGCATGTCGATTTCGGCGGTTTGGGTTTTTTCGGTAATGTCGCGCATAATCTGCTCGGATTTCGATTCGGCAGCAATCAGGGCATCGGCATTTTTCTGCACATTATGGCGCGCGGCAACGTCTAAGACATTCCATGCCACATTTAAATAAAGCTGCCTGTTGTCGCGGTTCGCATTACCTTCCAGGTTCACAGCGGGCAGGCGCTCTGCTTTGGAAACGTCCAAATCTGCCTTCACGCTGTCGCGTTCTGCCACCTGCGCCCGATAGGAAGGATTGGTGTTGTTATCGGCGGTTTTGAAACGGCGGACCAATGATTCCGCGCTGTCGTTGGCAAACGGATCTTCCAAATCCTCTGCCGTCAACTGCCGTCCGGTGTAGCGGGACAAGCGGCTCAACGCCAATTCCATCGTGCGTTGTTGTTGCGCGATGGATGATTCGACCTGCAACAGGCGCGCACGCGCTTCAATGAGTTCGGAACGGCGGCCGCTATCGTATTTCACGATAATATTCAAATCTTTCAGGAGATTATTGTGTCGGACCAAGCT
Organism: Neisseria sp. Marseille-Q2251; assembly: GCF_940793045.1. Taxonomy (NCBI): domain Bacteria; kingdom Pseudomonadati; phylum Pseudomonadota; class Betaproteobacteria; order Neisseriales; family Neisseriaceae; genus Neisseria; species Neisseria sp. Marseille-Q2251. The sequence goes on along the minus strand of NZ_CALNWV010000003.1, from coordinate 53,489 downwards.
CTGACGGTTGATGCGCAAGATTTCTTTCGCGCGCAATGCGGTCAAATAGAGTTTGCCGATGTCGCTGCCCAGACGTTCCTGATTTTCGAAATAACGATGATGGTAGTATTGCTCTCTGTTTTTATCGCGCCGTACCGCCGCATTGATGGCGCCCCATGAATATACATTCAAAGTTCCGCGTATGCCGACACCGTCATTCATATCGTTGCTGGAATATTTGTTTTTCTGCGCCAAAACTTTGGTACCTGTCAGCGTCAACACGGGATAATGGCGCGCACGGGTAGCCTTCGTCGTACTTTTGGCCGAATCTTCGGTTGCTTTCGCTTCCTTCACAATCGGGTCGGACACCATGGCATCCCTTAAAATAGCCTGCAAAGGATAAGCCTGCGCCGTTGCCGCGCATACTGCCGCGCACACCGCGGCAGCAATTTGTCCGGTGCGGAAAACGGATGTCTTGGGACGATTCAAAAAAGATTTTTTCTTCATATTATTCACAACAATACGGTTCGTCATTTATCAGATTGGCAAAGGGGTGGCCTGTTGCAAATCAATTCTTTGAGCATATTATCATTAATCGGAATCCCTGTTTTCAGATTGCGATAAAAGGTAGTTATCTGCTCCTGAAAGTAACATGGATGATATTCCTACTATTGCTAAATCACGACACCGTATTAAAAACGAGCAAAAGGTCGTCTGAAAACGACCTCCTGTTTACAGATGGACGCTAATGATTTGCAACATTTGCGCCAGCACTTTCGGATTGGCTGCCACAATATCGCCGCTTTCCAGCCAGCCTTCATTGCCGGACATATCGGTAACGATACCGCCGGCTTCCTGCACAATCAGCGCGCCTGCGGCAATATCCCAAGGTTTGAGGTTGAACTCGAAGAAACCGTCCAAACGGCCGGCCGCTACGGCACACAAATCCAACGAAGCCGCGCCCTCTCTGCGACCACCGGCAGTTTTTGCCAAAAAGTCTTTCAAAATAGCCAGATACTTGTTCATCATGCTTTGATCAACGACAGGGAAGCCGGTACCGATCAAGCAGCGGTTCAACTCAATGCGGGAAGAAACGCGGATACGGCGGTCGTTGAGCAATGCGCCTTTGCCGCGCGAAGCCATGTAAACATCGTTGCGTTCAGGTGCGTACACCAAAGCTTCCTGCAACACGCCTTTGTGCAGCAACGCCATGGATATCGCGTATTGGGGATGGCCGTGCAAGAAGTTGGTCGTGCCGTCGAGCGGATCGATAATCCATTCGTATTCCGCAGAGACTTTGCCGTGAGAACCGCCTTCTTCGCAAGTGATTTTGTGATGCGGATAGGCTTCTTTAAGCGCTTCCACCAAAATCATCTCGGAATTGCGGTCAACGTCGGAAACGAAATCGTTGAATGCCTTGCTGTCAACTTTGACGGCATCCAGATTGCCGCTTGCGCGGATCATCATCTGCCCGGCTTTACGGGCGGCTTTGAAAGCGGTATTTAAAAACGGATTCATGGGTTTTCTTTCTAAATCAGGTAAAATACCGTCCGGCGCATCTGCACCGGACGCAACGTTTGTACGTTTCCGACGTTGTTAAAGAACATTTCAGACGACCTCTCAAGCCCAAAGGCGAAAGGTCGTCTGAAAACAAAAAGATGGCGTATTATACCCGATTCCCGAACAAACCGAAAACAAAACATGACTTCAGCCAAGCCCGAATTGCCCGACTATCTCGGCAACATCCGCATCATCCTCACCCGCACCAGCCATCCCGCCAATATCGGCTCTGCTGCCCGCGCCATGAAGACCATGGGGCTGCACAAACTCACCATCGTCGCCCCGAATTTGATGTCCACGCCGATGACCGGGCAACCGCCCGTTTTCAACCCCGAAAACCCGCAAGATTTCCAACTGCCGGAGGAAAGTTTCATCCTTGCTTCCGGCGCGGCAGACGTATTGCACAACGCCGTGATTACCGCCACGCTCAACGAAGCCCTCGCGGACACCACGCTCGCCTGCGCCCTTACCAGCCGCCGCCGCGAAATCACCGCCCCGCTGCAAACCCCGCGCGAACTGGTTCCCGAATTATTGCAGGCGGCACAACGCGGAGAACAAGTTGCCCTCATCTTCGGCAACGAAACCTTCGGCTTGAGCATCGAAGAAGTGCAGGCATGCAACCGTCTGATGACCATCAACGGCAACCCCGACTATTTCTCGCTCAACCTCGCCCAAGCCGTTCAGGTCGTGTGTTACGAAATCTTCAGCCAGACCGATATGCCCATGACCCACCTGCAACAAGAAGACCACGCTGCCACCCACGAGCAAATCAAAGGCATGGTCGCCCACATGGAAAGCGTCATGGACGATATCGGCTTCTTCAACCGCCGCAACAGCGAACGTCTGATGCGCCGTATGCAAAGCCTGTTCGGACGTGCCAACACTCAAACCGAAGACATCGACATCCTGCGCGGCTTTTTCAATACCGTCAGCCATCGCTTGAAGAAGAAAGACTGAAAAAGGTCGTCTGAAAAATAAAACTGCACCCTAAAAGTCGGACATCCCATCCAACTTCGGGTGCAATTTTAAGACCAAATATATAGTGGATTAAATTTAAATCAGGACAAGGCGACGAAGCCGCAGACAGTACAGATAGTACGGAACCGATTCACTTGGTGCTTCAGCACCTTAGAGAATCGTTCTCTTTGAGCTAAGGCGAGGCAACGCCGTACTGGTTTAAAGTTAATCCACTATACATTACATTTCAAATACCAAGTATTAGCATATGCATCAATTCAAACTCAGCAACAAATCTCTAAAAGCATTGGGATCTTTAATAAACGTCATTTCACCGGTTTGCGGAAAGTGAAAGTCTAAAAGACGCGACACCCAAAACCGGATACAGCCCGCTCTTTGGGCAATCGGGAAATATTCGCGTTCTTCATCAGACAAAGGTCTGATGCTTTCGTACCCCCTGATAAAAGCATCTTGCAAGGAACTATCCAGCTTGTTCTCCGCTGTTCTTGCCCAGTCATTGACGGCAATGGCCAGGTCGTACATAAAATTTCCGTTGCAGGCATAGTAAAAATCGATAAAGCCCGCCACCTTCTCCCCATCCAATAAAACATTATCCTTAAACAAATCGGCATGGATAATGCCTGAAGGCAGATGATTACCCAGATTACCATCTAAATCAGCAATCTCCTTTTGCAGCAAAGCCGCGTCATCTTCGCTCAATACCGGCAAAAGCTGACTGCAAGCATCATGCCACCAACGGTCGTAACGCGGATTGACCATTTTTTGCGGGAAACTCTGTCCGGCAATATGCATTTTTGCCAACATGGCCCCTGTATTGAAACATTGCATTTCCGTTGCCCAGCCAGTATCCGAGCCATTCAGGCAAGTAACCAGACAGGCAGGTTTACCCACCAAGATAGAATCCAGCCTACCATCCTTGCGCACAATCGGAGCAGGACAAGCCACGCCATTGCTACTCAGATGCCGGCTCAATTCCAGAAAAAACGGCAACTCCTCTTGCTTCAATACCTCGAATACCGTTAAAACGTAACGCCCCGTCGTGGTGGTCAAAAAATAATTGCTGTTCGTGATCCCCTGCGCAATTCCCTGCAACGATACAAAACCGCCCAAATCGTATTGGGTCAAAAACGCCCGCATTTCCTCATCAGAAACACTTGTATAGACAGACATAATGCAAACCTATCAATAGAAAATATAAGGGGCAATCATACCAAAAAATTCCCCTGCCAAACAGGCAAACGCCAAGCTCGCGCCATAGTCATAAAAAACAAAAAGGTCGTCTGAAAATATTTTCAGACGACCTTTTGCTTGTTGATCTCAATTAAGCTTGTTTATTCCAACGCTCAATCGATTCTTTAATGACTTGTTTCGCTTCTTCAACATCACCCCAGGATTCGACTTTGGTCGTACCTGCTTTTTTCAAGTCTTTGTAGTGGTTGAAATGGAATTCGATTTGCTTGATTAATTGTTGCGGCAAATCAGACAATGTTTTGTACGCATTGCCATTGTTGCGGTCGTCGGCAGGAACGCAAACGATTTTATCGTCAACCTCGCCGTCATCAACAAATTTCATCACGCCAATGACGCGCGCTTCCAGAAAAATGCCGGTTGCCAATGGCTGCTCTGTCACCAACAAGACATCCAATTCATCGCCATCTTCGTCTAAAGTCTGAGGGATAAAACCGTAGTTTGTAGGTTTGGAAAAAATTGCAGGTTCAACACGGTCGAGTTGGAAAGCCGCTAATGTTCGGTTCCATTCGATTTTATGATTGCTGCCTGCAGGAATTTCGTTCACAACATTAATAATGCCGCCATCGACATCACCCGGCGTCAAGATTTTATTAAAATCTGCCATTTTGCGCTCCTTATAAACAATTGCAAAAGTTAAACGCTGAAAGTATAACAAACAAAAGACATTTCTGGAAATGTATCGCTTTCCGCCTAATTCATGACGGCAAAAGTCTTCCGAACATCTCAAAACCATGAACATAACGGCACGAGGCGGCATTGCTCACAAATTCTATTCGATTTATTTCTAGATTTATTTCTATGTTAAATGTACAAAAACAGCACAAAATAAAAATCGACTCCTATATTAGAGTCGATTTTTATCAGGCTTAATGCCTATCTATGCTTACAGAGCATCTTTCAATGCTTTACCGGCACGGAATTTAGGAGTTTTAGCAGCAGCAATGGTCAGAGGCTCGCCGGTTTTAGGGTTGCGGCCTTGACGTTCTGCGCGTTCACCAACGTAGAAAGTACCGAAACCGACCAGAGTTACGGTGTCGCCTTTTTTCAGAGCGTTGGTTACAGCATTGGTAGTGGCATCCAGAGCTTTTTGGGCGGCAGCTTTAGAAATGCCGGCTTCTTGAGCAATTGCTTCGATCAATTCAGACTTATTCACAATCAGTCCCTTCCTATCGTTGAAAATAATGAAATGCCCGAATACTCGGGGCTTCGTACTTTTGAGTACCTTTGCGCTTTATAGCAATTCTGAAAATACCGTGTCAAGAAAAAAATGCGGAATTGCCCTATTTTACAGGCTTTCAAGGCAAACCCGCATCTTTTGCAACACATTTTTTACAAAATCAGTGTTTGGTCGCTTTCGCCCTTGACTTAGGCTTGGCGGCTTCAACCTGCGCCTCTTCGGCACTTAAAGGCGCAACCCAAGGTGTCGGCTGGCTTTCCAAGCCCAAAGCGAGGACTTCGTCTATCCATTTGACCGGATGGATGGTCAGGCCGGTTTTCACGTTTTCAGGGATTTCTTCCAAGTCTTTGACGTTGTCTTTCGGAATCAGGACGTGTTTGATGCCGCCGCGCAAGGCAGCCAACAGTTTTTCCTTCAAACCGCCGATTGGCAAGACTTCGCCGCGCAGGGTGATTTCGCCTGTCATCGCCACATCGGCGCGCACCGGAATTCTGGTAAAGGCAGACACCATCGCCAAAGTCATGGCGATACCTGCGCTCGGACCGTCTTTCGGCGTTGCACCTTCGGGAACGTGAACATGGATGTCTTTTTTCTCGTAAAAATCAGGAGCCAAACCCACTGATTCTGCACGGGAACGGACAACAGACCATGCCGCGGACACAGATTCCTTCATCACGTCGCCCAACTGGCCGGTACACTGAATCACGCCCTTGCCCGGCAACGCCACGGCTTCGACAGTCAGCAATTCGCCGCCGACTTCCGTCCACGCCAAACCGGTAACCTGTCCGATGCGGTTTTCACTTTCGGCAACGCCGTAATCGAAGCGGCGCACGCCCAAGTAGTCATGCAGGTTTTTCTCATTGACTTTAACCGCCTTAGGCTTGGCTTTGCTGGTTTTCTTGGTTTCAGACGACCTCTTCTTATCTTCGTTCAAGGTAATCTGCATCACCACCTTACGGCAGATTTTAGCAATCTCGCGGTCGAGCGAACGTACACCGGCTTCACGGGTGTAATAACGGATGATATCGCGTACCGCGCTTTCTTCGACCACCAATTCGCCCTCTTTCACGCCGTTGCGTTTCATTTGCTTCGGCACGAGATACTGCATGGCGATATTGATTTTCTCGTCTTCGGTATAGCCGGACAAACGGATGATTTCCATACGGTCAAGCAACGGAGTCGGGATGTTCAAGCTATTAGATGTGGCGATAAACATCACATCGCTCAAATCGTAATCCACTTCCGCATAATGATCGGCAAACTTGTTGTTTTGCTCAGGATCAAGCACCTCAAGCAACGCGCTGGCGGGATCGCCTCGGAAGTCGCTGCCCAATTTGTCGATTTCGTCGAGCAGGAACAGCGGATTCTTCACGCCTGCCTTAGCCATGTTTTGCAGGATTTTGCCGGGCATGGAGCCGATATAGGTACGGCGGTGGCCGCGGATTTCGCTTTCGTCGCGCACGCCGCCCAAAGCCATGCGGACATATTGGCGGCCTGTTGCTTTGGCAATGGATTCGCCCAAAGAGGTTTTACCCACCCCCGGAGGACCGACCAAACACAGAATCGGACCTTTGAGCTTGTCCATACGTTTTTGGACGGCAAGGTATTCCAAAATCCGTTCTTTGACTTTTTCCAAGCCATAGTGGTCGGCGTTCAACACCAAATCGGCTTTGGCAATGTCTTTGCTGACACGGGATTTTTTCTTCCACGGCAGCTCAAGTAAAGTATCGATGTAGTTGCGTACGACGGTGGATTCCGCAGACATAGGCGGCATCATTTTGAGCTTTTTCAGTTCGGACAGGCATTTCTCTTCGGCTTCTTTGGTCATGCCCGCTTCTTTGATTTTTGCTTCCAACGCATCCAGTTCGCCGCGTTCGTCTTCTTCGCCCAATTCTTTCTGAATCGCTTTCACTTGCTCGTTCAGATAGTACTCGCGCTGGGATTTTTCCATCTGGCGTTTGACGCGGCCGCGGATGCGTTTTTCGACCTGCATGATGTCCAGTTCGGATTCCAACTGGGCGAGCAGAAACTCCATACGGCCGATAATGCCGAAAGTTTCCAAAATCTGTTGGCGCTGCTCCAGTTTCAACTGCAAATGCGCCGCAATCGTGTCCACCAAACGGCTGTTATCATCGATACCGTTGATGGTATTGATGATTTCGGCAGGGATTTTTTTATTCAACTTGGCGTATTGGTCAAACTGGGTAAGCAGCGTACGGCGAATGGCTTCAATATCGGGATTGTCCGCATCCGCATACTCGTTGACAGCTTCGACATGGGACAGGAACAACCCGCCGCTCTCTTCAATGGTCAATACTCTGCCGCGCCGAATACCTTCGACCAACACTTTTACCGTGCCGTCAGGCAGCTTCAACACCTGCAAAACCTGCGCGACCGTACCCGTACGGTGCAAATCAGACGCCGTCGGATCTTCGGTGTTCGGGTCGATTTGCGCCAGCAAAAACACCGGATCGTCATTCGCCATTGCCGCTTCCAATGCCGCAATGGATTTCGGGCGGCCTACAAACAGCGGCAGCACCATATGCGGATAAACGACGACATCGCGTAAAGGCAAGGTTGCCAGTGCGCTGTATTCCTCAAAATGTTTTTCTTTTGTCGGCATATTGTTCTCTACTTGGTAATAAATTCGGAATGTAGCCTAAATTGGGATGGAAAAGCGTATTTCAAGACTTGAAAAAGCCGATGTACGCTTCTATTTTTATCGGCAACTTTTTGCGATAAAATACACGCCATTCGAGGTCGTCTGAAAGGCTGGAACTTTTCAGACGACCTCTCGGCATACAGCACATCAGGAGTCAGCCATGACCGACCAAACCTCACTCATCGAATTCCCCTGCCAATTCCCCATCAAAGTCATGGGCAACGCGCATCCCGAATTTGAAAAAAATATCTTAGAAACCGTCCGCCAGCACGCGCCCGATACCGAACCCCACCACATCACCACCCGTCAAAGCAGCAAGGGCAACTATACCGGTGCGACCGTCAAAGTAAACGTCGAAAGCAAAGAGCAACTGGACAAAATCTACCGCGCCCTGACCGATCACGAAATGGTGAAAGTGGTGTACTGATATGAAAATCGTGCAGAAAGGCATGGTCGAGTACCAACCGACTTTCGAAGCCATGAAAGCGTTCAACGCAGCCCGCGACGAACATACCGAAGACGAATTATGGGTGGTCGAGCATCCGCCCGTCTTCACACAAGGGCTGGCAGGCAAACCGGAGCACCTTCTGATTCGCGACGACATACCCGTCGTCCAAATCGACCGGGGCGGACAAATCACCTACCACGGTCCCGGCCAGTTGGTCATCTACACCATGATCAACTTCAAACGCCGCAAAACCAGCGTCCGCAACATCGTCTCCGCGCTTGAAAACAGCATCATCGCCACTTTGGCGGAATACGGAATCGAAGCGGCGGCAGACCCGAAACGCCCCGGCGTTTATGTCGGTGAGCGCAAAATCGCCTCACTCGGCTTGCGCATCAAAGACGGTTCCGTTTATCACGGTCTGGCATTAAACGTAAACATGGACTTAAGCCCGTTTACCCACATCAATCCCTGCGGCTATGCCGGCATGGAAATGACACAAATCGCGGATTTTGTCCAACCCTGTCCCACCTTGGACGAGGTTGCGCAAAAACTGACCGCACACCTCGAGACACAACTCACACCGAAAGCGAACAATTAATGAGCGAAATCAAAGTTGACGATCCCAAACGCGGCGTCAAACTCAAAGGCGCGGACAAAACCGCCCGCATCCCCATCAAAGTCGTCCCCCTTCAGGAAAAACTGAAAAAGCCCGAATGGATACGCGCCAAACTGCCGTCACGCAAATTCTTTGAAATCAAAGATATTTTGCGCGAACAAAAAATGCACACCGTTTGCGAAGAAGCCTCCTGCCCGAATATCGGCGAATGTTTCAGCAAAGGCACAGCGACCTTCATGATTATGGGCGACATTTGTACCCGACGTTGCCCGTTCTGCGACGTGGGACACGGCCGCCCGAATATGCTTGACCCCGACGAACCGAAACACCTCGCAGAATCCGTCAAAGCCATGAACCTGCGTTACGTCGTCATCACCTCCGTTGACCGCGACGACCTGCGCGACGGCGGCGCACAGCATTTCGCCGACTGCATCAAAGCCATCCGCGAAACCAGTCCGAACACAAAAATCGAAATCCTCGTTCCCGACTTCCGCGGCCGCTTGGACATCGCACTGAAAATTCTTGCCGAAACCCCGCCTGACGTGATGAACCACAACTTGGAAACCCATCCGAGCCTGTACAAAAAAGCCCGTCCGGGCGCCAACTATCAGCACTCCCTCGACCTGCTACGCCGCTACAAAGAAATGATGCCGCACATCCCGACCAAATCCGGCATCATGGTCGGCTTGGGCGAGACAGACGAAGACGTGCGCGAAATCATGCGCGATATGCGGGCGCACAATATCGAGATGATTACCATCGGCCAGTACCTCCAGCCTTCAGACGGACACCTGCCCGTCTTGCGCTACGTCACGCCCGACCAGTTCAAAATCTTCGAAAAAGAAGCGTACGAACTGGGCTTCACCAACGCCGCCATCGGCGCCATGGTCCGCTCAAGCTACCACGCCGACGAGCAGGCTGCCGAAGCATTACGCGAAAGTCATGGCGGCGGTTGCGGTCATCATTGATAACAAAAGGTCGTCTGAAAATTTTCAGACGACCTTTTTTCAAACAAGCGGCTTAGGCTTTATACGTCATACGTTCCCATTACGCTTGCGCTGTCCAAGATATGCCCCTGCATGGCGAAATGCAGGTCGTTGAAGCGGAAGCCGCGCGGCAGGTTTAATACGGTGTCGAGTGCATAAACGATGAGTTCGTAGCGGTGGCGGCAGTTGGGCGGATACATACCGCCGTAGCCTGTGGCTTCTTCGATGTCCAACTTGCCCAACAGGCTCGCCCAACTGTTTGCGCCTTGCGTGTAGTCGGTGGCGGTCAGACTTTCGTTTTCGGCGACGGAGGTGCGTTTGAGGTCGGCAATCAGCCAGTGTGTCCACACAAATCCGCTGGCGGTAATGGCGTCTTTGTCTTCCAGAACGACGGCAAAGGATTTCGTGCCTTCGGGCGCGCCGCTGATTTCAAAGGGGATGGAGTAAGTCGGCATGTTGTTCGGACTGAACTGGCTGCCGCGCTTGCCGTATTTGTCTTCAAATTCGCCGTTGACAATGGCTGAAGTCGTTACCTGCATAGTGTTCTCCTATGGGTTGGGGAAGGGGTCGTCTGAAAAAGGAAGGCTTGTTCAGACGGGTAATCGGATTGTTCGGTTTGCCGGGCTGTCGTTTTCAGACGACCTGTTTTATACCTGCCAATCTATCGGCGTTATCCCGTTTTCCTGCAAATAGGCATTGGCGCGGGAAAAGTGTTTGCAGCCGAAGAAACCGCGATAGGCGGACAGCGGCGAGGGGTGCGGCGCGCTGAGGACGAGATGGCGGCTGCGGTCGATAAACGCGCCTTTTTTCTGCGCATGGCTGCCCCAAAGCATGAAGACGACGTGTTCGCGGTTTTGGTTGATTTGGTTGACCACTTCGTCGGTAAAGCGCTCCCAACCCAATGTGGCATGGGAATGCGCCTGTCCCGCGCGGACGGTCAGGACGGTATTGAGCAGTAAAACGCCCTGCTCTGCCCAATGTTGCAGATAGCCGTGTTGCGGGATACGGAAGCCTTCGATGTCGTCCGCCAACTCTTTGTAAATATTGACCAACGAGGGAGGGACGGCTACGCCTTCGCGGACGGAAAACGCCAGCCCGTGCGCCTGCCCTGCGCCGTGATACGGGTCTTGTCCCAAAATCACAACTTTGACGTTACCGAATTCGGTTGCTTTAAAGGCGTTGAACACGTCTTCGGCAGGCGGATAGATAATCCGCCCCATGCCGCGCTCGTGTTTGACGGTTTCGATGATGTGTTGAAAATAGGGTTCGGACTTTTCCGAGCCGATTGCTTCGTGCCAAGTTTGCATATTGATGCCTTCATGATCGTGAAAAATGATTATAACGCAGCAAAATGGAGATGACGCCTTTTCTGCCGACCTTCCATTTCCTCCGGACGTATCAAATAAAATATTGTCATGATTGAATTGTCAGTCAGCCTTTGTACCGTTATGATTGAGTCTGTCCCACCCGAATCTTAAGGAATCTATATGACTACTTGGTTTATCGTTGCCGCCGCCGTCCTGATTGTCGAGCTGTTTGTCGGTACTGTATATCTCTTGGTTGTCAGCGCGGCTTTGTTCGGCGCGGGATTGGTGTATGGGCTGACCGGTAATACTTCGATTGCCGTCGCTGCGGCAGCCGTTTTATCCGCCGTCGGTATCTGGGTGGTACACAGTAAATTCAAAAAAACTGCGCCCCGCCAAGAATTGAACGATGATTTGGACATCGGACAGACCGTTCAAATCCTCCGCCGCCTTCACGGCGATTGCTATGAAGTTTCGTATCGGGGAACGTACTGGCAGGCGCAGGCTGAAAATGCCGATGCCGTTCAGACGACCTCTACCGCCGTGATTACCGGTAAAAACGGTAATGTTTTACTCATTCGTTTAAATTGATTGATAAAATCGAAAGGAGCATCATGGGCGAATTGATTACCCTTCCTGAAAATATTCATCTATTAATATTAATCTTTGCTCTCACCGCATAAGGAAAAAACAATGGAATTTTTATACAGCTTCCCCGTCATCCTGTTGCTTGTCGTTGTAATTTTCGGCTTCAAAGCCTTTATCGTCGTGCCGCAGCAGGAAGTTTACGTCGTTGAACGCCTCGGCAGATTTCACAACGCGCTGACCGCCGGTCTGAACATTCTGATTCCTTTCGTTGACCGCGTCGCCTACCGCCACTCGCTCAAAGAAGTGCCTTTGGACGTTCCCAGCCAAGTCTGCATCACCCGCGACAATACCCAGCTTACCGTTGACGGCATCATCTACTTCCAAGTAACCGATCCGAAACTCGCTTCTTACGGCTCCAGCAACTATATCATGGCGATTACCCAGCTTGCCCAAACCACGCTGCGTTCGGTTATCGGCCGCATGGAATTGGACAAAACGTTTGAAGAACGCGACGAAATCAACAGCATCGTCGTTTCCGCGCTCGATGAAGCGGCAGGCGCATGGGGTGTGAAAGTATTGCGTTACGAAATCAAAGACTTGGTTCCGCCGCAAGAAATCCTGCGTTCCATGCAGGCGCAAATTACCGCCGAACGTGAAAAACGCGCCCGCATCGCCGAATCCGAAGGCCGTAAAATCGAGCAAATCAACCTTGCCAGCGGTCAGCGCGAAGCGGAAATCCAACAGTCCGAAGGTGAAGCGCAAGCTGCCATCAACGCGTCAAACGGCGAAAAAATCGCCCGCATCAACCGCGCACAAGGTGAAGCCGAAGCCCTGCGCCTGGTTGCCGAAGCCAACGCCGACGCGATCCGCAAAATCGCCGAGGCAGTCCGCTCAGAGGGCGGTTCCGAAGCTGTCAACCTGAAAGTTGCCGAGCAATATGTCGCCGCCTTCAGCAATTTGGCAAAAGAAAGCAACACGCTGATTATGCCTGCCAACGTCGCCGACATCGGCAGCCTGGTTTCAGCCGGACTGAAGATTATCGACAGCAACAAAGCGGCAAAATAAACCTTACGTTTTGCCACAAGGTCGTCTGAAAACGAGTGCAACGCGTTTCGCTACCATAAACAGCGGATTTCGCCAAACCGTTTTTCAGACGACCTTTATTCACATGATGGCAGACAGGATGCCCATCTGACCAAGCTTCAATATAGTGGATTAAATTTAAATCAGGACAAGGCGACGAAGCCGCAGACAGTACAGATAGTACGGCAAGGCGAGGCAACGCCGTACTGGTTTAAAGTTAATCCACTATACATTCTGATTGTTACCAAAGACCAATTCAATGACTCAGAAAACACACACCATCAAAACCTACCTCGTCGGCGGCGCCGTCCGCGATTATCTTTTAGGTTTGCCCGTTAAAGACCGCGACTGGGTGGTCGTCGGCGCTGACGCACAAACCATGCTGGCGCGAGGCTTCCAGCCGGTCGGCAAAGATTTTCCCGTGTTCCTCCATCCCGAAACCCACGAAGAATACGCCCTCGCCCGTACCGAACGCAAAACCGCCAAGGGCTATGCCGGTTTCAGTTTCCACGCCGACAAAGACGTTACGCTGGAGCAGGATTTGATGCGCCGCGACCTGACCATCAACGCGATGGCGCAGGATTCAGACGACCTCATCATCGACCCCTTCGGCGGACAACAGGATTTGGCAGCGGGCATTTTGCGCCACGTTTCCCCCGCCTTTGCCGAAGACCCCGTCCGCATCCTGCGCACCGCCCGCTTTGCCGCGCGCTACGGTTTTGAAATCGCCGAAGAAACCATGAAGCTGATGCGGCAGATGGTGGAAAACGGCGAAGCGGACGCTTTGGTTGCCGAACGCGTCTGGCAGGAGTTGGCGAAAGGTTTGATGGAAAAAAATCCCCGAAAGATGATTGAAGTATTGCGCGAATGCGGCGCACTCAAAGTCTTGCTGCCCGAAGTCGATGCCCTCTTCGGTGTGCCACAACGCGCCGACTATCATCCCGAAATCGACAGCGGCATCCATACCCTGATGACGCTGCAACGCGCCGCCGATATGGGTCTGACGCTACCCGAACGCTACGCCGCCCTGCTGCACGATTTGGGCAAAGCCAAAACCCCGCCCGAAATCCTGCCCAAACACCACGGACACGACCTCGCAGGCGTCGAACCCGTGCGCGAAGTCAATCAGAAGCTGCGCGCGCCGAGACACTGCGCCGAGCTTGCCGAACTTGTCTGCCGCTGGCACATCATGTTCCACCAAGTCGGGCAATTCAAAAACAAAACCATCTTAACCGTTTTGAAAAAAACCGACGCTTTCAGACGACCCGAACGCTTCGCCGCCGCCCTGAACGTCTGCGTTGCCGACAAACAGGGTCGTCTGAATCGCGAAAACGCCCCCTACCCCCAGCGCGCGCACTGGCTCGCCCTGCTCGAAGCCGCCAACCAAGTGGATTCAGGCAAAATCGCCGCCGAATGCCGCGCGCAGGAAAAAGCCCACCTTATCGCCGAAGAAATCGACCGGGCGCGGTTGGCAGAAATTGCTCCTTTGCAAAAAGCGTATAAGACAGAAAAATAGGAAGCTCTTAATGACATCTTCACGTTATAAAATCGAACGCGCGCCTGATGGCATTACTGTGTCTGCGCGTGTTGTACATGACTCTCAGGAAATCGGTTTTACCGCTCTATTTCTTATATTTTCCTTTGCTATTACATGCATCGCGCCGTTTTACCTTGAAGAGCATTATTTCACTGATCCAATAATAATTCTTATCCATATACTTTTTACTTTCTACCTAGTCGGCTCACTGGTTTACAGCCTTCTCTGGCAACTTTTCGTACGTGAAAACATCAAGATCCGTAACCATACCCTGTCTCATGGTTACACCTTGTTCTCCATTGGACGTTGGCGTAGTTTTCCGCTATCAGAAATTTCCGAATGGCAGTTTCGTGACAATATTCCCAAAGCTCCTGTTGCAAGAGGAAGAAAAGCTAGGTACCCGGGCGAAAACTACTACCAAAATGGTATAAAACAACCGAAAAACGATATCCCCAATATCTTACATATCCAAAAATGCAAACAAGGCGCATGGTCTTTCGATTATCAGGAAAAAACCATACTTATCGGCGATTTTTTTGACAGCCGTGATGCTCAGATAATCAATACTGAATTGAACAGGTTTATCCCAGCATCCGCTAAAGCCCGTCAACTTTCAGACGACCTTTGAAACAGCCGCCGCCATATCCGCTATAATCTGCCTCTCAGCCATTCCGTTCCAAACATAAAAACCATGACCCTACAAACCGATTTATTGCCCAAAATCAACAACGAAGATTACCAACGCCTCATCCTCAAACACAGCGTAGAATTCAGCGAAGGCGAAATCCGCCTGCTGAACGAAATCCTCGAAAAATTCACCTTCGACGTCGTTCAGGCGCAGGCATTGGCGCAGGCGGTGATGCAGCAAGTGCGCTTCGATCCCAACGCCTACCACATCGACAGCGACGACGAAGACACCACAGGCATCTGTCCCCACTGCATCAACCCACCCATGCCGCCCCTGCGCGATTACCTCGTTTGGCGCGAAACACGCGGCTGAATCCCTTTCAAAAAGGTCGTCTGAAAACAGCAAACCGCTTTTCAGACGACCCCGAACCCACCGGAAAACCCATGTTGCAAACCGACAACCTGACCGCCGCCCAGCCCCAGCGCATCATCACCGCCCAAAGCATCTCCTCGCAGGAAGAGCTGCTCGAGCGCGCCCTGCGCCCTAAAACGCTGGACGACTATATCGGGCAAGACAAAGCCAAAGAACAGCTCGCCATCTTCATCCAAGCCGCTAAAAAACGCTGCGAAGCCCTAGACCACACCCTGCTCTTCGGCCCGCCCGGACTGGGCAAAACCACATTGGCGCACATCATCGCCAAAGAGCTGGGCGTCAACCTGCGTCAAACCAGCGGCCCCGTCCTCGAACGCGCCGGTGACCTTGCCGCCCTTCTGACCAACCTCGAGCCGCACGACGTATTGTTCATCGACGAAATCCACCGCCTCAGCCCCGTCGTCGAAGAAATCCTCTACCCTGCGCTCGAAGACTACCAACTCGACATCATGATAGGCGAAGGCCCTGCCGCCCGTTCCGTCAAAATCGACCTGCCGCCCTTCACGCTCGTCGGTGCAACGACTCGCGCAGGTATGCTGACCAACCCTCTGCGCGACCGCTTCGGTATCGTTGCCCGCTTGGAGTTTTATCAAAATCAAGACCTTGCCACCATCGTCAGCCGTTCCGCCCAATTACTGCAACTCGACATGGGCGAAGAAGGCGCAATGGAAGTTGCCAAACGCAGCCGCGGTACACCCCGCATCGCCAACCGCCTGCTGCGCCGAGTACGCGATTTTGCCGATGTGAAAAACAACGGCGTGATCGATGCCGCCGTCGCCGATGCTGCTTTAAGTATGCTGGATGTGGACGCACAAGGTTTGGACGTCATGGACAGAAAATTCCTCGAAGCCATCCTGCACAAATTCAGCGGCGGTCCCGTCGGCCTCGACAACGTTGCCGCCGCCATCGGCGAATCCACGGACACCATCGAAGACGTTATCGAACCCTACCTCATCCAACAAGGCTTCCTGCAACGTACCCCGCGCGGCAGAATAGCCACCGAACGCGCCTACCTGCACTTCGGCTTGAAAATGGAAAAATAAGCGTATTGAAATGAAGAAAGGTCGTCTGAAACCGGATTTTTGGTTTTCAGACGACCTTTTGTTATCGGCGTAGTTGGTGCGGATAGGCTTCAAGGCAGAGCAAGGCAATCAAGCCCGAAATGGTATAGTGGATTAAATTTAAATCAGGACAAGGCGGCGAAGCCGCAGACAGTACAGATAGTACGGAACCGATTCACTTGGTGCTTCAGCACCTTAGAGAATCGTTCTCTTTGAGCTAAGGCGAGGCAACGCCGTACTGGTTTAAATTTAATCCACTATAAAAATTGGGAAACGATTTGCCAAGCAGTTCAGCACATTAGGCCACAGAAGCCAATTCTTTCCTCATGGCATCAATCACCGCCTTATAGTCCGGCTTGCCAAAGATGGCGGAACCTGCCACAAAAGTATCGGCACCCGCTGCCGCGACGGCGGCGATATTGTCGGTTTTGATGCCGCCGTCTACTTCGATGGCGATGTGCCGTCCGCTTTGCGCTTCGTACTGATCCAACATCGCCCGCACTTGACGGATTTTTTCAAGGGTATGCGGGATGAAGCTTTGTCCGCCGAATCCGGGGTTGACCGACATCAACAATACCATGTCCAGCCTGTCCAATACGTTTTCCAAAACGTAGGCGGGAGTGGCCGGATTCAACACCAATCCTGCCTGACAGCCCGCATCTTTAATCAGACTGAGGCTACGGTCGATATGGCGGCTGGCTTCGGGATGAAACGTGATAATCGACGCCCCTGCTTTGGCAAATGCCTGAATCAGATCATCAACAGGTTCGACCATCAGATGCACATCAATCGGCACGGTGGCATAAGGCCTCAACGCTGCGCAGACCATAGGGCCGAAAGTCAGATTCGGCACATAATGATTGTCCATCACGTCGAAATGAATCAAATCGGCTCCCGCTTCGATAACTTTCGTTACTTCTTCACCCAAACGGGCAAAATCGGCGGATAAGATACTGGGCGCAATACGGAAATTGTGGTTCATAGAAATCCAGTCGGATGGTGTGGTTTGATAAACGGATAATTTTTCATATTCTACCACCAACGCCTCACGCAACACTAACTATGCATTATTAATATTTAACAAAAGTAAGCATATGCATAAATAATTATAGGTTAAGGATATGTTTTGTCAGAAATAAAATAAAGATATGAAGTTAACAAAAGTTAACTGGAGGGATACTGCCTTTCACACGCTAATCGGGTATATTTGCGCGGTTACGGAAACTAGGAAAACGCTGTGTCTGTCGGATTCAAATCTTATTTACCCCTCTGTGCATTATCGGTTGCGCTGCTGACGGCTGTCGGTCAAGCGCACGCCGGCCCCCAATATATCAAGCTGGACGATTTTCAAGCCAATTGCGACATCCGCTCCCTTAATCTGACGCAAGACCAACACAATGCTTTGCGTCGCATCCGTAATGATTACAAACAGGCATCGGACAAAGCATACCGTAAACTCGTCCGCACAGACCGTAACCGCCGCCAAGTCATTATGAAAATCCTTGCGGCAGATAATTTCGATCAAAACAACGCCCGCGATTATGTCGAAACCCGCTACTTGTCGAGCATGGACTTCGCCGTGGAAGAATTGGAAATCCAACACCGTTTCTACCACCTGCTCAATCCGCGCCAACGCCAGATTTGGCTCTCTTCCTGCCTTCGCTGACATATCGCTTTCCTGATTGATCCGTACAAAAAGGTCGTCTGAAATCCTGTTTCAGACGACCTTTTAAACAATATGGCGATTTAAAGCGATGCTATTGGAAGAAATTGAACCGGAAAAAGCTTTCCCTACCCTTATCCTCCCGCAGATTTCAGTACGGCAGACCTATTTCACAAAAACTCAATCCAAAACCCGTTGTTCCGGCAAACGCCCTGCCCAATCGCACGCAAACTGCCAAGCCGAACGCCCCGAGCGGTTGCCGCGCATTTGCGCCCATTGCAACGCCGCCTTGCGTGCCGTTTCATCAAAATCCACGCCGAAGTCGCCCAGCCAATTTTCAACCGCTTGAAGGTAGTCGTTTTGATCGAACGGATAAAAACTCAACCACAAACCGAAACGGTCGGACAGGGAAATTTTTTCCTCAACAGCTTCTTTTTGATGAATTTCGCCGCGTATGCCCGTTGTCCCGATATTTTCATCCATATATTCAGGCATCAGGTGGCGCCGGTTGGAGGTCGCGTACACCAATACGTTGCTGCATCTTTGCGACAAACCGCCGTCCAATGCGGTTTTTAGGGCTTTGTAGGTTTCATCGCCGGTTTCAAACGACAGGTCATCGCAGAATACGATAAATTTTTCGGGACGGTCTTTCAGCAAAAAAAGCAGCGCGGGCAGGCTGACCAAATCGCTCTTATCAACTTCAATCAGACGCAGCCCTTGTTTGGCATATTCGTGCAACAGGGCTTTGACCAGCGAGGATTTGCCCGTTCCACGCGAGCCGCTCATCAAAACATTATTCGCGGAGCGGCCTGCCAAAAACTGCTCGGTATTGCGTTTGAGTCTTTCGGTTTGCGTCCCGACGGCAGCCAGACGGTCAAGCGGGAATGTATGCGGGTTTGGCAGGCTCTCCAAAATCCCTTTTTTACCGACGCTGTGCCAACGGTATGCCAAAGCGTTCCAGTCGGTTTTACCGGGTTTTTCGGGCAACACCAAATCAAGACGGTCCAAAACGGAATAGGCTTTTTGCAAAAAGGCGGCGAGTTTCATATGTGCTCCTATTGTCCTGATATAGCAGGATTTTGCTGCGCCATCACGCGCATTACGGTATCGACAACGGCTTGGGTTTGCGGGTCAATTTCGATATTGATGACGTCGCCCTCTTTCCGGTTGCCAAACAAAGTGCGCGTCAAAGTTTCCGGAATCAGGTGGACATTGAATTCCGTATCGGTAACGTCGCCTATGGTCAGGCTGCAACCGTCCAAGCCGACAAAGCCTTTGCTCAAAATATAAGGTTTGAGCTCGGGCGGTAGAGCAAACCATACCGTGCGGTTAAACTCGCTGCGCTCTATCCGCGTAATCTGCGTAGTCATCATGATATGCCCGCTCATGACGTGTCCGCCGATTTCATCGCCGAAACGGGCGGCACGTTCGAGATTGACGGCATCTCCCGTTTTCAGACGACCCAAATTGGTCTTTTCCAAGGTTTCTTTCATCAAATCAAAGCTAACCGTATCGCCGTCGATTTGGGTAATGGTCAGGCAGCAGCCGTTGTTGGCGACGGATGCACCGATTTGCAGATGCTCGGTCATCTCATCGGGCAGCTTGACGACATGGGTGCGGAAATCAGCGGACGGTTCTCGAATGGCAATGATTTCGCCGACACCTTGGACGATACCTGTAAACATAGGAGATTCTCCAATCGGTTTATTTGATGCGTTTGAAAACCAAATCCCAAACGCCGTGCCCCAAACGTTTGCCGCGGGCTTCAAATTTCGTTTCGGGACGGTAGTCGGGCGTAGGCGCGTAATCGGCGGCGGTATTTTGCAAATTGTCAAAACCGCTCAACACTTCCAGCATCTGCTGCGCGTACTCTTCCCAGTCGGTCGCCAGATGGATATAACCGCCGACTTTCAACTTGGGCAGCAGTTTCTGCACAAACGGCGTTTGTACCAAGCGGCGTTTGTTATGGCGTTTTTTGTGCCAAGGGTCAGGAAAGAAAATGTGGATGCCGTCGAGCACGTCGTCTGAAAGCATATTTTCGACCACTTCGACCGCATCGTGCCGCATCACGCGGATATTGCCGATGTGTTCTTCTTCAATCAATTTCAGGATGTTGCCGACGCCGGGACCGTGCACATCAATCGCCAAAAAGTCGGTATCAGGCAGGCGCTTGGCAATTTCAACAGTCGCCACACCCATGCCGAAACCGATTTCCAACACCTTGGGACGGTCGCTGCCGAAACGCTGATTCAAGTCCAACACGGAATCTTGGTAATCGATGCCGAATTGCGGCCACATCGTATCAATGGCACGCTGCTGCGCCGCAGTCATATGCCCTTGACGCAACACAAAGCTGCGGATGGAGCGTTTGTGCGCTTCAGGAACGGTGGAATCCGGAGTTATTTCGTTCATAAATCATTTCTTGTATCTGATAAAACTGGGGAAAGGTCGTCTGAAAATCTGCGATATGGTTTCAGGCGACCTCTGAATGTATGGGGTCAACCGTTAAACGGTTTGTTTTTATCGTTGATGAATAAACATGAGCCAAGCCGCTGACAGTATCAATCCTGCCAAATTTGTTTGCTTGCTGTTTTAAAGCATGACTAAATGGCTCACTTGGAGCTTAGGCACGCATTCTTGTTCATCCACTATATCGTTAATGAAATCACTATCACTGACAATATTCTGTTTGACGAAAAGGTCGTCTGAAAGATTCAGACGACCTTTGACTGATAAATGCAATATCAGCAGTTTAATTCAACTGACTGAATACATTTATTTTTTCTTTTGAGCCGGCAGGTCGGTACAAGTACCCAGCGCCACTTCGGCAGCCATACCGATGGATTCGCCCAAGGTCGGGTGCGGATGGATGGTTTTGCCGATGTCTTCAGCGTCGCAGCCCATTTCGATGGCCAAGCAGATTTCGCCAATCATATCGCCGCCGTTCGGACCGACGATACCGCCGCCGATGATACGGCCGGTTTCGGCATCAAAAATCAGCTTGGTGAAGCCGTTATCGCAACCGTTGGCAATCGCGCGACCGGAAGCAGCCCACGGGAAGTTGGCTTTGGTAATTTTGCGGCCGGATGCTTTGGCAGACAATTCGGTTTCGCCAACCCATGCCACTTCGGGAGCGGTGTAAGCCACGCCCGGAATCACGCGTGCATCGAAGTAAGCTTTGTGTCCGGCACAGTTTTCAGCGGCAACGTGGCCTTCGTGAACGGCTTTGTGCGCCAGCATAGGCTGACCGACGATGTCGCCGATGGCGTAGATGTGCGGCACATTGGTACGCATTTGTTTGTCGACTTCGATGAAGCCGCGGTCGGTTACAGCAACGCCTGCTTTTTCGGCGCTGATGAGTTTGCCGTTAGGCGCACGGCCGGCAGCAACCAATACGGCATCGTAGCGTTGCGGCTCTTTCGGCGCGTTTGCACCTTCGAAGGTAACGTAAACGCCGTCTTCTTTGGGCTCGACTGCGACGGTTTTGGTGTTGATCATGATGTTGTCAAAACGGTATTCGTTTTGTTTTTGCCATACCTTCACCAAATCGCGGTCGGCCCCTTGCATCAGGCCGTCCATCATCTCAACGACGTCAAGGCGCGAACCCAGCGTGCTGTAAACCGTACCCATTTCGAGGCCGATGATACCGCCGCCGATAATCAGCAGTTTGCCCGGTACTTCTTTCAGAGCCAATGCGCCGCTGGAATCAATGATACGCGGATCTTCAGGGATAAACGGCAGCTTGGTTACGCGGCTGCCCGCTGCGATGATACAGTTTTTGAACGCAACGATTTTTTTCTCGCCAGTAGGCGTAGCCTGCTCGTACACGTCGCCGGTAGTCAGCGACACTTCCAAGTGATGCGGATCCAAGAATTGACCGTCGCCTTGGATAACGTCCACTTTACGGCCTTTAGCCATGCCTGCCAAACCGGTAGTCAGGCGGGAAACCACGCCGTCTTTATAGCCGCGCAGCATGTCGATGTCGAGTTCAGGCTCGGGGTATTTGATGCCGTTGGCAGCCAAGTGGCGCACTTCGTCGATAACGGCAGCGTTGTGCAACAAGGCTTTGGAAGGGATACAACCAACGTTCAAGCAAACGCCGCCCAAGGTTTTGTAACGCTCGACAATGGCAACTTTCAGACCTTCATCAGCTGCGGCAAATGCAGCGGAGTAACCGCCAGGGCCGCCACCCAATACGACCACGTCGTACTCTGCATCGGCAGAACCACCGAATTGCGCCGCTTGCGGTGCAGGAGCGGCAGCTTTAGGGGCTTCTTGCGCAGGAGCAGCAGGTGCTTCGGCTTTAGGAGCGGCAGCCGCGCCTTCGGCTTCAACGACTACAATCAAGCCGCCTTCGGAGATTTTGTCGCCGACTTTAACTTTGACTTCTTTGACCACGCCCGCAACTTCGGCAGGCACGTCCATCGTCGCTTTGTCGGTTTCCAGGGTAATCAGGGTATCGTCAACGGCGATGGTGTCGCCTACTTTCACTTCAACCGCGATAATATCTACATTTTCGTGTCCGCCAATGTCGGGCACTTTCAATTCAACTAAGCTCATGTCTAATCTTTCTGAATGATATTCGGACTTCTATTTTCAGACGACCTGTCGGGTTGTATGCCGAAGGTCGTCTGAAATACGCTCGGATTACAGGGTAATGCGGCGGAAGTCTTTCAACAGGTTCGCCAAGAATACGGTGAAGCGCATACCGGCAGCACCGTCGATGACGCGGTGGTCGAAGGACAGGCTCAACGGACACATCAGGCGTGGAGCGAACTCTTTGCCGTTCCAAACCGGTTTGATTTGGGATTTGCACACGCCCAAAATAGCGACTTCAGGTGCATTCACAATCGGAGTGAAGCCTGTACCGCCGATACCGCCCAAGCTGGAAATGGTAAAGCAGGCGCCTTGCATTTCTTGCGGTTTGAGCTTGCCTTCGCGGGCTTTTTTAGACAATTCGGTCAGCTCTTGGCTGATTTCTTTCAGACCTTTTTGGTCCACGTCTTTGATGACGGGAACAACCAAACCGTTCGGCGTATCAGCTGCGAAACCGATGTTGAAGTAGTTTTTCAGAACCAGATTGTCGCCGTCCAAAGAAGCGTTGAACTCTGGGAAGGCTTTCAGCGCGGAAACGGAGGCTTTGATGATGAACGCCAACGGGGACAGTTTCACGCCTTCACGTTCCCATTCTTTGTTCAGCTGTTTGCGGAATTCTTCCAATTCGGTCATGTCCGCTTCTTCGTGAACGGTAACGTGCGGGATAACTACCCAGTTGCGGGACAGGTTTTGACCGGAAATTTTCTTAATGCGGGACAACTCTTTAACTTCGACATTGCCGAATTTAGAGAAGTCCACTTTAGGCCACGGCAGCAAGTCCAGACCGCCGCCCAAAGATGCGCCGGCAGCAGCAGGTTTCGCCGCACCGCCTTGCATCACAGATTTCACAAAGGCTTTAATGTCGTCGCCCATGATACGGCCTTTCAAGCCGGTACCTTTGACTTGACCCAAATCCACGCCCAATTCGCGCGCCAGTTTGCGTGCGGAAGGACCGGCGTGTGCTTTGGCAAAAGCGGCTTCGTCGATTTTGGCTGCGGCAGGTGCAGGAGCGGCAACAGGAGCCGGGGCGGCGGCAGGCGCGGCAGCCGGAGCAGGTGCAGCTGCCGGGGCGGCGGCTTGAGAAGGAGCGTGAGCGGCGGCAGAACCGGCGGTTTCCACTTCGATAATGGCAGTACCTTCGGATACTTTGTCGCCGACTTTCAGGAATACGGCTTTAACGACACCGGCGGCAGTACAAGGTACGTCCATAGTCGCTTTGTCGGTTTCCAGAGTAATCAACGTGTCGTCTTCGGCAACGGTGTCGCCAACTTTAACTTCAACGGCGATTACATCTACATCAGTATGACCGCCAATATCAGGAACGGCTACTTTAACGGTTGCGCCGCCTGCAGGAGCGGCAGCGGGTGCAGCGGCAGGCGCAGGTTGTGCTTCAGCGGCAGGAGCCGGAGCGGCTTCCGCAGCAGCAGCACCGGTTTCAACAGTCAGAATCACGCCACCTTCGGAGATTTTGTCGCCGACTTTGACTTTCACTTCTTTCACAACCCCTGCTGCATCGGCAGGTACGTCCATAGTGGCTTTGTCGGTTTCCAGTGTAATCAGGGTGTCGTCAACGGCGATGGTGTCGCCCGCTTTGACTTCTACTGCGATGATATCGACGTTTTCATGACCGCCGATATCGGGTACTTTGATTTCTACGATACTCATTTGAGTTCCTTTGATGATTTCGGTTTGAGGTCGTCTGAAAAACAGTTTCAGACGACATCACTTATGTTTTCCGGCACGGATAACCATTTCCAAGACAGCTTTTCTGCGCTTCGAACCTTTTGCACGACTTACGCCCGCAGCCCGGTAATTCAAGGTTTATCCGTTATACAAACCGTCAACGTATTCTTGATTCAGACGACCCCGCAAGCAAATTGACTTTGAGGTCGTCTGAAAACAGGATTAGCGTTTCCAGCTTGGCGCCACGTCGGCATTGATGCCGTATTTTTCGATGGCTTGTTGAACGGTTTCTTTGCTGACTTTGCCTTGTTCTGCCAATGCGCTCAATGCTGCCACGGCAACGTTGTAGCGGTCCACTTCGAAGAAGCGGCGCAGGTTGGCACGGCTGTCGGAACGGCCGAAACCATCGGTACCCAAGACATGGTAGTCGTTCGGGATGTACGCGCGGATACGGTCGGCATAGCTGCGGATATAGTCGGTAGCGGCGATAACCGGACCGTCATGACCTTGCAGTTGTGAGGTAACGAAAGGTACTTTTTCAGCTTCCAACGGATGCAGGCGGTTGAAACGTTCTACTTCGATGGCATCGCGGTGCAGCAAGTTGAAGGACGGGCAAGACCAAATGTCTGCTTCTACGCCGAAGTCGGCTTTCAGCAATTCGGCACCGGCAATCACTTCTTGCAGGATGGTACCGGAACCCATCAATTGAACTTTCTTGTCGCCTTTACCGCCGGCTTTCAGCAAGTACATACCTTTCAGGATGTCTTGTTCCACGCCTTCGGGCATATCCGGGTGAGTGTAGTTCTCGTTCATCAAGGTGATGTAGTAGAACACGTCTTCATGGTTGACGTACATACGGCGCAGGCCATCATGTACGATAACGGCTACTTCGTATTGGAAGGTCGGATCGTATGTTACACAGTTCGGGATCAAATCGGCTTGAATATGGCTGTGGCCGTCTTCGTGCTGCAGGCCTTCGCCGTTCAAGGTCGTACGGCCGGCAGTACCGCCCAACAGGAAGCCGCGCGCGTGCATATCGCCAGCAGCCCATGCCAAGTCTCCGACACGTTGGAAACCGAACATAGAATAGTAAATGTAGAACGGAATCATCGCGAAGTCGCTGTTGGCATAGCTGGTCGCCGCTGCAATCCAGTCAGCCATCGCGCCTGGCTCGTTAATACCTTCTTGCAGGATTTGACCGTCAACAGACTCTTTATAGAACATCAATTGGTCTTTGTCTTGCGGGGTGTATTGTTGGCCTTTCGGATTCCAAATACCGTATTGGCGGAACATGCCTTCCATACCGAAGGTACGGCTTTCGTCAGGAACGATAGGTACGACGCGTTTGCCGATTTTTTTGTCTTTCAACAAAGTAGACAGAATGCGGACAAATGCCATAGTGGTCGAGAATTCACGGTCGCCGCTGGATTTCAGTTGAGTCTCAAATGCTGACAACTCAGGTACTTCCAGAACTTCTTGGGTAGGCTTGCGTTGAGGCAGGTAGCCGCCCAAAGCTTCGCGGCGTGCGTGCAGGTATTTGTACTCTTCGCTGTCGGGAGCAAAAGTCAGGTAAGGCAGATCGCCGCTGTCAATTTGCTCGTCGGTAACCGGAATGTCAAAGCGGTCGCGGAATTGTTTCAAAGACGCTTTGTCCATTTTTTTGGCTTGGTGGGCAACGTTTTGACCTTCACCGGATGCACCCATACCATAACCTTTAATGGTTTTCGCCAAAATTACGGTAGGTTTGCCGTCTGCATGGTTAGCTGCGCGGTCATAAGCGTTGTACACTTTTTGAGGGTCGTGGCCACCGCGGTTCAATGCCCAAATTTCGTCATCGGTCATATCGGCAACCAATGCTTTCAATTCAGGGGTATTGAAGAAATGTTCGCGCACGTACGCACCGTCTTTGGATTTGTAAGTTTGGTAGTCGCCGTCCAAACATTCTTCCATGCGTTTGCGCAGGATGCCGTCTTTGTCTTTTGCCAAGAGGCGGTCCCAACGGCGGCCCCAAATGACTTTGACAACATTCCAGCCTGCGCCGGCAAAGTTACCTTCCAATTCTTGGATGATTTTACCGTTACCGCGGACAGGACCGTCCAAACGTTGCAGGTTACAGTTGATGACGAAAATCAGGTTATCCAAACCTTCGCGTGCTGCCAATGCGATGGCGCCTTGTGATTCAGGTTCGTCCATTTCACCGTCGCCGCAGAAACACCATACTTTACGGCCTTTGGTTTTTGCCAGACCGCGGGATTCCAAGTATTTCAGGAAACGGGCTTGGTAAATCGCCATGATCGGACCCAAACCCATAGATACGGTCGGGAATTGCCAGAAATCAGGCAGCAAGTGCGGATGCGGGTAAGAAGGCAGACCATGTCCGTCTACTTCCTGACGGAAATTGTTCAGTTGGTCTTCAGTCAGACGGCCTTCAACGAAAGCGCGGGCATAGATGCCTGGAGAAACGTGGCCTTGGAAGAATACCAAATCACCTTCTTCGCCTTCGCCTTTAGCTTTCCAGAAGTGGTTGAAACCCACTTCATACATGGTTGCTGCAGATTGGAAAGATGCAATATGACCACCCAGCTCCAAATCTTTTTTACCGGCGCGCAATACGATGGCGGCGGCGTTCCAGCGCACGAATGCACGGATGCGGTGTTCGATGTTTTGGTCGCCCGGAATGCCTTTTTCGTCTTCAACCGAAACGGTATTCAAATACGGGGTGGTTGTGCCGTGAGGCATACGGACGCCTTTGTCGCGGCTGTATTTAACCAGATGCTCCAACAAGTATTGTGCGCGTTCGCTGCCTTCGTATTCTAGAACTGAGCTTAACGCGTCCAACCACTCTTGGGTTTCAATCGGGTCAACATCGTGTAATTGGGTGGACATAGTATCTATCCTTATGTTGAGTGTTATTCAATGACAGAGGGTTATACCCCTAATGTTTTCGTTTGCGAAAATTGATATACAAAAACGAAAAATCCTAAAATTAAATCAAACGCAAAACCACAATTACCCTAATATTATCAATTAATTAAAAATAAAATTGAAAATAAAGGGCGCAATGAGTCATTTATTTGAATTTATTCCGCCGCAAATCGTATCAGTAATTGGAATAACTGGCAAATTACAATTTATAACATCGGTTTTATTCTGAACAATGGGCATATGGGTTTGATTAAATTCTGATCGTTTTTAAACAAAAAAGAAAATTTTTAGATTGATTATTTTCTAAAACCAACAAACGGTCGTATTTTCCATTATCAGCCGAATAGAAATACTTCATCAAATTTGTTAACAGTTAAATAAAATCAATCAAATTCAGACGAGCCATTCCGTTAATGCAGCCTCCAAGCGTTTCAGACCTTCCGCCATGTCTTCATCGTTGAGCAGCAGGCTAGGGGCGAAACGCACGACATCGGCTCCGGCAACCAATACCATCAAGCCGTGTTTCAGCGCGGCGGCGGTAATTTCCGAAGCGCGGCCTTGGTATTTGTCTGCCAGCACGCAGCCGATGAGCAGACCCATGCCGCGGACTTCTTTAAATACGCCGGTTTTCTCGCCCAACTCCCGCAAGGTCGTCTGAAATTTTTTTCCTTGTTTTTCCACATGTGCCAAAGTTTCGGGCGCGTTGATGATGTCGAACGCGCGACTGCCGACGGCGCACGCCATCGGATTGCCGCCGAAAGTCGAACCGTGCGTCCCCGGCCCGAAGGTCGGGGCGATTTTATCGGTGGTCAGAATCGCACCGATGGGGAAGCCGCCACCCAATGCTTTGGCGGAGCTGATGATGTCGGGCGTAATGCCGTAATGCTCGTAGGCAAACAGTTTGCCCGTGTGCCCCATGCCGGTTTGCACTTCGTCCAAAATCAGCAATGCGCCGTGTCCGTCGCACAAACGGCGCGCGGCTTGCAAATATTCCTGCGTGGCAGGCAGGATGCCGCTTTCGCCTTGAATCGGCTCGATGATTACGGCGCAAGTGTTTTCGTTGATGGCAGCTTCCAATGTGGCAATATCGTTGAACGGAACATGGGTAATGCCTTGCGGCAGCGGCGCGTAGTCTTTGCTGTATTTGGGCTGGCCGCCGACCGAGACGGTAAACAGCGTGCGGCCGTGGAAGCTATTTAGGCAGGAGATGATTTCGGTTTTGTGTCCGCCAAAATGATCGCGCCCGTATTTTCGCGCCAGTTTCAGCGCGGCTTCGTTGGCTTCCGCGCCGGAATTGCAGAAAAACACTTTGTCGGCGAAGGTATGTTCTACCAGCTTTTGCGCCAATTCCTGCGCGGGTTTGGTGGTGTAGATATTGGAAATGTGCCACAATTTTTGCGACTGCTCCGCCAGCGCGGCAATCAAATCGGGATGGCAATGTCCCAACGCGTTAACCGCGATACCACCCGACAAGTCGATGTATTCACGGCCTTCGGTATCCCAGACGCGGCTGCCGAGGGCGCGTTCGGGAATCATGGGGGCGAATGAAAAATTGGGGGTCAGGTAGTTTTGCATCCGATTTCCTTTGCGGTTTTAAGTCTGGTGTATATTCAATGAATGGCGTTGCTTCGTATGGTCTCGTCCGACAGGGTATGAGACATTTCCTATCTGGATTGTCTTTGAACCAAATACAACAACGCCGTTGCAGATATAGTGGATTAACTAAATCAGGACAAGGCGACGAAGCTGCAGACAGTACAGATAGTACGGAACCGATTCACTTGGTGCTTCAGCACCTTAGAGAATCGTTCTCTTTGAGCTAAGGCGAGGCAACGCCGTACTGGTTTAAAGTTAAGCCACTATATTGAGTCAATTCGGCGATTATGCGCCGATTGAGACAATGTGTCATCCGTAGTCGGATCCAAATATTTAGATCATGCAACCACCATCAACAAAGGTCGTCTGAAAACACAGATTTAATCTGCCAAACGTTTTCAGACGACCTTTTTGCGTAACATTCACGCCAAGCTTTAATGGATCAGTCAAAGCAAGGACTGAGCATCGCTCTCCCTTTGTTTCAGATTGATTTCTGCCAAACACATTTCCGCAGTCGTCAAACCTGACTGTACCGCCGCTTCCAACGTAGCCGGATAGCGCGGGTGCAGGTAGTCGCCTGCCGGATAGATGCGCCGTTGGTGCAACCAAGCAAAATCGGGGAGACTGGAATCAGGCATGCAGGCTGTGGTCGCGCGTTTTTCGGTGATGACGCGGACGGCCTCGGGTTCGTCCAAATAAGGGCAGATGCGTTTTACGTCGGCATGGACTTTCTCTGCCCACTCTTGGCTTTTAAACGCGCCGACATGGTCGGAAACGCTGATGACAGCGGCGACTTCGTTTGCCGGCAAACCAAGTGCGCCGCGATACACCAGCCATTGCGCCGTACCTTCGGCAAATCCGATCAGCGGCGCGGGCAAATGAACGGGAACGGCATAGCGAAGATAAACGGTAGTAATCGAGTGGTATTGGAGATTTTGATAGGTCGTCTGAATATAGTCGGGAGTTTCCTCAGGGAAAAGATGAATAGCATGATACGGCGCAGCCGCAACAATAACGGCATCAAAAGCCTCGTCATTCACAATGACCCGTCCGTCAGGAAGGTTTTTCAGACGACCTACGCGGGTTTCAAGACAAATGTCCGCACCGTATTGCTTGAGTTTTGCCAACGCAGGTTCGGCGATGATTGCGCCTAAATCGCGTTTCGGCAAAAGGTAGTCGCTGCCGGATTTATCCGCCCATACGCCGTCGGACAAAACATTGCACAACACCCGCAAACTTGCATGTTCCAAAGGCGTATTGAGTGCGCCCCACACCAGCGGCTGCCAAAACTCTGCAACCAGCCTGCGCGGGACATTGCGCTGCCGCAGCCATTGGGCAACGGCCAAATCAGTGCGCTTGCCGCGTGCGTAACGCTGCAACGCAGACATATCGGATAACAGCTTGGTTTTCAGTGAAAACGAAACGTTTTTAGCACGCAATATGCCGGTCAAAATATGCAGCAGCGAAGGAAGGTTCGTACTTTGAAACTGCAAACCTTCATACATATGCCATTGCAGCGGCAAACGGCAAAAAGCGGCTTCAGGGTCAGCACCGATGTGCTCCATCAGCGTCAATACGCCGTGATAGGCACCGAGCAAAATATGCTGCCCATTGTCCAAAAAACTGAATCCGTCAGCGCTCCCAGCCAAAGTACGCGCCCGTCCGCCCGCCTGCCGGCCGGCTTCAAACACAGTAACATCGGCACGGCGCGCCAACGACACTGCGGCAGACAAACCTGCCCAGCCTGCGCCGACGACGGCAATTTTCGGGCGAAGATGCAGAGTGTTCATGGCTTAAATCCGAATAACCAAGTTTTCAGGGCGATACGCTTTTTGCGCGGCGAAGGAATGGCAATTTTATAAGTCAGGACGTTTTGCGCGCCGTCGCGGTCGATTTCGTTCAACAGCGCGTAATAAATCGCCGCCATCACCAACCCGACTTTTTGGGATTTTTTATCTGCGGCGGGCAAGAGCGACATCGCCTCACGATACATCTCGCGGGCGCGTGAAACTTGAAAACGCATCAGTTCGGCAAAATTATCCGTCGGCTTACATTGCATAATCACGCTTGCAGGCACGTCAAACCGCTGCATTTCCTCCATCGGCAGGTAAATCCGACCGCTTCTCGCATCCTCGCCGACATCACGGATAATGTTCGTCAGTTGCAGCGCAAGGCCCATCTTATCGGCGTATTCCAGCGTTCGGTCGTCTGAAAAACCCAAAATCCGCGCAATCAGGCAGCCGACGACGCCCGCGACGCGGTGGCAATACAGTTTCAACTCTTCAAAACTGCCGTAACGTGCCTGAACCAAATCCATCTGCATTCCGTCGATTAAGGCTTCCAGTTCATATTTCGGCAGCTTGAAGGTTTCCTTTATCTGCCGCAAAGCCTGATTGACCGGATGCTCCGGCATCACGCCGCCGAATACCTTGTCCAAATCGCCGCGCCACCAGTTCAGCGTTGCCTGCGCCACATTCGGATCGGAACAGTCATCGACCACATCGTCCAATTCGCGGCAAAAAGCATACAAAACCGTTATCGCATCCCGCTTTTCCTGCGGCAGGAAACGGAAGCCCGACAAAAAACTGGAGCGGCTTTCTTCTGCCTTCTGACGGCAATAATCAAGTCCTTGCACGGCGTGTCCTAAAAATATGGTTATGAAGGACGATTTTATCGGGATTTGGGGAATTGTGGCAATTTCAGACGACCTTTCATCCCTATATTGTTCAAATCGTCCATATTTGATTTACTTCATTTTTAAGACAAGTTAATATAGACAATCGACTCTCCTAATACCAATTATATTTTATAGTCATGAACATTACGTCTAAAACACTTATCCTAACCATCCTGCTTTCCATCTCAGGAATGCAGGCTTATGCGGCAAAACCACATTACACCCCGCGTCACAATATCTCTCAAAACAGTGAAAACCAAGCCTTCCGATTGATTCAAGAAATGGCGAAACAGGGGGACACCCGCTCTCAACTTGACTTAGGCACTATGTATGCAAAAGGCATAGGCACAACGCAGGATTACGAGCAGGCTAAATACTGGTTTGAAAAAGCAGCGCACAACGACAACGCCGAAGCGCAATTCAATCTTGGAATCATTTATTACGAAGGTCAAGGAACGGCACAAGACTATCGCCAAGCCAAATTTTGGTGGGAAAAGGCAGCCGAACAGGGCAATGCAGAAGCAGCGTTTGATTTAGGCATCATTCACTATGCCGGTATAGGCGTTCCACAAGACTATATACAGGCAAAAACTTGGTTTCACAAAGCAGCAGACCAAGGGGAAGACAGTGCGCAATTTTACTTGGGTTTGATGTATTACTCAGGTGAAGGCGTAGGCCAAGATTATAAACTTGCCAAGTCATGGTTTGAAAAAGCCGCCAAGAAAGGCAATGCCAAAGCGCAATATAATTTAGGCATCATGTATGCAGAGGGACAAGGCGTTACCCAAAATTATCCCAAGGCAAAATATTGGTACAAAAAAGCGGCAGAACAAGGCAATGCCAACGCCCAAAACAACTTAGGCGTTTTATACGAAAACGGACAAGGGGTAACCCAAAACTTTACCCAGGCAAAATCTTGGTTTGAAAAAGCCGCCGCCCAAGGCAATACGCTCGCGCAACATGCTTTGGAATACATTGTGCAGCAAAATCAAAACTGAACCCTGGATTTTTCCAATACACCATTATCAATGGGTGAACCCTGTTGAATGCTCAGAGGGCAACTTTGCAAAGAAAGCTAAAAACAATAAGGCATACGGTTATAGTTATAACTGTATGCCTTATTTGCTGTTTCAATCCAATTTCAATTGCAATATTTATTGATATCGCTTTGATAATGTTTAATCAAATCATCACGATTTGCAGTGCGCGCACTTTCCGCAAACTGACGGTTTACGCGGGCAATCCGACAGTTGTCTTCTTTATTTTTGCGGTTTTCTTCTTCAACCTTCTTATTCTGCTCCTCAACCTGCTTATTCTGCGCCAAAATCTTCTCGTTCAGCTTAGCCTGCTGTTCTGACAGCGTCCCTTCTTGGGCATTTTCCGGTTTGGCAACCGCAGGCGTCACGTTACGGGTTCGAATGTTCACAATATTCGAACGTTCCGGCTGCAAACGATTAGGCGTATCGGAGTAGCTGGTGCTGCCACTGCCGCTTTTCCATGTATAAACATTATAAACATTATTTCCGGCCATTGCTCCGGCAGCATACAAAACGCCAAGCAAAAATAAGGATAAAGATGATTTGTTCATTTTGTTTTCATCGTAAACGTGTTTTCAGACGACCCTATTCTACTTGATTTTTAAAAATATGTCATATTAATTCAAAAATATGCATCGTAATGGTGTCGTAAAAAAATAATCTCAAATTGCAAACAATCCGCTGTCAACAAATCTTAGCGGGTGTTATAATGCCGTGCATCTTGCACAAACTGAAAGACTGAGCATCATGCGTATCGTAGAAAAAGCCTATACTTTCGACGATGTTTTGTTGGTTCCTGCGCATTCAACCGTGCTGCCACGAGACGTTAAACTTCAAACCAAGCTCACCCGCGAAATCACGCTCAACCTCCCCTTACTTTCCGCCGCGATGGACACCGTTACCGAAGCACGCCTCGCCATTTCTATGGCGCAAGAAGGCGGTATCGGCATTATCCATAAAAACATGACACCCGAAATGCAGGCGCGTGCCGTTTCCAAAGTGAAACGCCATGAGAGCGGCGTGGTGAAAGACCCGGTAACGGTTGCCCCGACGACACTCATCCGCGAAGTATTGGAAATGCGCGAGCAACGCAAACGCAAAATGTCCGGCCTGCCCGTCGTTGAAAACGGCAAAGTAGTAGGTATCGTTACCAACCGCGACCTGCGTTTTGAAAACCGCCTCGACCTGCCCGTTTCCGCCATCATGACCCCGCGCGAACGCTTGGTTACCGTTCCCGAAGGCACAAGCATCGACGAAGCGCGCGAACTGATGCACGAACATAAAGTCGAGCGCGTTTTGGTCTTGAACGAAAAAGACGAGCTTAAAGGCTTGATTACCGTAAAAGATATTTTGAAAACCACCGAGTTTCCAAATGCCAACAAAGACTCCGAAGGCCGTTTGCGCGTAGGCGCGGCAGTCGGCACCGGCGGTGACACCGAAGAGCGCGTAAAAGCCTTGGTCGGAGCAGGAGTCGACGTCATCGTCGTCGATACTGCACACGGCCATAGCCAAGGCGTTATCGAGCGCGTGAAATGGGTGAAAGAAACCTATCCGCACATCCAAGTCATCGGCGGCAATATCGCAACCGCCAAAGCCGCTTTGGATTTGGTCGCAGCAGGTGCAGATGCTGTCAAAGTCGGTATCGGACCGGGTTCGATTTGCACCACCCGTATCGTTGCAGGCGTAGGCGTGCCGCAACTGACCGCCATTCACAACGTTGCCGAAGCCCTCAAAGGCACCGGCGTTCCACTGATTGCCGACGGCGGCATCCGCTTCTCCGGCGACATCGCCAAAGCCTTGGCAGCGGGCGCATACAGCGTCATGCTCGGCGGTATGTTTGCCGGTACGGAAGAAGCACCGGGCGAAATCGAACTCTACCAAGGCCGCTCGTACAAATCCTACCGCGGCATGGGTTCTCTGGGTGCAATGAGCCAAGGCTCCGCCGACCGCTACTTCCAAGATAAAACCGACAGCACCGACAAATATGTCCCCGAAGGTATCGAAGGCCGCGTTCCCTACAAAGGTCCGATTGTGAACATTATTCACCAACTGACCGGTGGCCTGCGTTCCAGCATGGGCTATTTGGGCTGCGCCAATATCGCAGAAATGCACGAAAAAGCGGAATTTGTAGAAATCACCTCTGCGGGCATGAGCGAATCACACGTTCACGATGTTCAAATTACCAAAGAAGCACCAAACTATCACCGCTAAGGTAAAGTGAAAAAAGGTCGTCTGAAAAGCTTTTCAGACGACCTTACTTACAAAAAAATTACAAATCGTTATTCCACTTCAACTGGCTTGCCTTGCTTATCAATATAAAAGAATTCATCTTCACTAAAATCTTCGTCTTTAAACATATTCTTCATATTAACAAGTGCTACACCATTTTGGAAATCATTGAAAGTACCAAATTTGAACGGGATAACCACTTTGCCGGTTTTATCTAAATAGCCGAATTTGCCGTTTAATTCCGCACCAATCAAACCCTCACTCAATGAACCTAAATATTCATATTTAAAGGGAATAACTACCTTTCCCTTTTTATCGATATAACCGTATTTATCATTTTGTGAAACCCTTGCCATACCATCTTCAAAATTAGAAGCGCTTTTATATCGCGCAGGAATTACCCACTGATTTCTTTTATCGATATAACCCCATTTATCAAGAATCTGAACAGCGGCTACACCTTCATTAAAATAAAAAGCCTCTTCATATTTTGGTGGAATAACCATCTCGCCTTTTGTATTGATATAGCCATATTTATTTGTATCAGCAGTGACAACTGCAGCCAGTCCTTCACTGAATGAATCGGCTTTAACATATTGAAACAGAATGACAACTTTGCCATTTTTGTCAATAAAGCCCCATCTGCCTTTTTGTTTGACAGGAGCAATACCTTGTTCAAAATCACCAGGCAAGTCTTGAAATTTTAAAGGAATAACTTCTTTACCACTGGCATTGATATAACCGCATAAAATCTGATCTGATTTTCCTACTATTTTACAAACTGCTGCCAATCCTTCAGAAAAATCGCGGGCAACGTAATATTTGAGCGGAACAATAACTTTCCCTTGTCGATTGACAAAACCATACAAAAAAGGAATCTTCTCGTTACCCGGCTTAGTAACCATAGACAAGCCTTCTTCATTCAGACAATAAACCGTGTCATAACCTTCTCTGCCGGATAATTTTGGTTTTTCGCAGGTATCAGCCAGTGCAATAGGCATATACATTGATGCGATAAATGCACCTAAGAATATTTTCTTCATACATTAACCTTGTTGAAAATGATGCGCGAATTTTATAAAAATTCATAAGGCATGTCCATATTCAAAACCGGCAAGATTACTGAAAATATTTTCAGACGGCCTCCTATTCACAATATAGTGGATTAAATTTAAATCAGGACAAGGCGACGAAGCCGCAGACAGTACAGATAGTAAGGCAAGGCGAGGTAACGCCGTCCTGGTTTAAAGTACTTCCTTAGCCATAAAAATATTTTCCAGTGTTTTCCTAAATGCCACCATATTAATGCTTTCGTCTATATCAATTTCGATGTATTTTTTAATTTTCAGAGATTCCTGAATATCTTCCCCAAAATCAAAAGATAAAACGTGATCAATTAAATTATAAGCAACATCATTACTCTCAATTGAAAAAGTTTGCTCATTAAACTCAAAATAGATTTTATCGTCTTCGTTTTGATTGAAGGTTAAAGTGAAGTAATGAAAATCTCCCAAATCAAAATAGATATAAGATAAACCTTCATCATCAGACTCTTCAAACAAGATCTCTATTGGCTTTCACATAACTGATGTCCATATAAATTTTATATAAATCCCTATTTTCCAGCTTATTATTTTTTTATTTTATTCTTTATCCCTTATTCCAACCTTAACTCATCGGCATCATAGCATCTCTTTCTATGTAAACTTAAATAAAAAATTCAATTTTTTTTTTTTTTTGAAAATCAGAACGCTCAATTAAATTCCAGCCTAAATAACTATTATGCCATCAATTAGAAACCTGACAATTGAAACAAATTTCGTTTTTTCAGACGACCTTCCAAACCAAGCCTTTACAGCAAGTTACCCTGCCCTAAAATCTCAAAAACTGTTAGAATACGGGGCTGTTTGAGCATATATTACTCCCTGTGCAAACCGATGTTGACGTGAAACAAACTTACAGTCGGTTTCATAGCAGTTTTGGCGCCACCATCGGTATAATCGCCGTTGATGTGCTTTCAGCGACACTCACAGGTCGTCTGAAATGTAACAAAGCTACTTTTCTTTTTTCATCCTCATCTGGAGAATATTCATGAGTGCAATCGTTGATATTTTTGCCCGCGAGATTTTGGATTCACGCGGCAACCCCACCGTAGAATGCGATGTATTGCTGGAGTCCGGCGTAATGGGCCGTGCCGCCGTACCGAGCGGTGCGTCTACCGGTCAAAAAGAGGCTTTGGAACTTCGCGACGGCGACAAATCCCGCTACTCGGGCA
The DNA here is from genome assembly GCF_940793045.1 of Neisseria sp. Marseille-Q2251. Taxonomy (NCBI): domain Bacteria; kingdom Pseudomonadati; phylum Pseudomonadota; class Betaproteobacteria; order Neisseriales; family Neisseriaceae; genus Neisseria; species Neisseria sp. Marseille-Q2251. The sequence continues at coordinate 16,518 of NZ_CALNWV010000003.1, read as the reverse complement.
AAGGCGTATTGAAAGCAGTTGAACACGTCAACAACCAAATTGCCCAAGCACTGATCGGTATCGATGCCAACGAACAGTCCTACATCGACAAAATCATGATCGAGCTGGACGGCACTGAAAACAAAGGCAATTTAGGTGCGAATGCTACTTTGGCGGTTTCTATGGCTGTTGCCCGCGCGGCTGCCGAAGATTCAGGTCTGCCGCTTTACCGTTACTTGGGCGGTGCCGGTCCTATGGCTCTGCCCGTTCCGATGATGAACGTTATCAACGGCGGTGAACATGCCAATAACAGCCTGAACATTCAGGAATTTATGATTATGCCTGTCGGCGCGAAATCTTTCCGCGAAGCCCTGCGCTGCGGTGCTGAAATTTTCCACGCGCTGAAAAAACTGTGCGACGGTAAAGGCTTCCCGACTACTGTCGGCGATGAAGGCGGTTTCGCCCCTAACCTGAACAGCCACAAAGAAGCTCTGCAACTGATGGTTGAAGCAACTGAAGCCGCCGGCTACAAAGCGGGTGATGACGTATTGTTTGCACTGGACTGCGCATCCAGCGAGTTCTACAAAGACGGCAAATACCACTTGGAAGCCGAAGGCCGTTCTTACACCAGCGCTGAATTTGCCGAATACCTTGAAGGCTTGGTTAACGAATTCCCGATTATCTCCATCGAAGACGGTATGGATGAAAACGACTGGGACGGCTGGAAACTTCTCACCGAAAAACTCGGCAGCAAAGTACAACTGGTCGGCGACGACTTGTTCGTAACCAATCCGAAAATCCTTGCCGAAGGCATCGAAAAAGGCGTGGCAAACGCATTGCTGGTCAAAGTCAACCAAATCGGTACTTTGAGCGAAACCTTGCAAGCGGTTGACTTGGCAAAACGCAGCCGTTACGCCAGTGTAATGAGCCACCGTTCGGGCGAAACCGAAGACAGCACCATTGCCGACTTGGCAGTCGCTACCAACTGTATGCAGATCAAAACCGGCTCATTGAGCCGCTCCGACCGCATGGCGAAATACAACCAACTGCTGCGCATCGAGGAAGAATTGGCAGAAGCTGCCTACTACCCCGGCAAAGCCGCATTCTATCAACTGGGCAAATAAGAAAAGGTATTGATGTATGAAGTGGGTAACTGTTGTTTTATCCATCGCGCTTGCTTACTGCCAATACAGCCTTTGGTTTGGAAAAGGCAGTATCGGGCATACGGAAGAATTGCAGGAACAACTTTCCGTGCAGGAGGAAAAAAACCAGACGCTCACTTTGCGCAATCAGTTCCTTGCTGCGGAAGTCGATGATTTAGCGAACGGTCAAGAAGCGATTTCTGAAATTGCCCGTGTGGAATTGGGTTACGTCCAAGACGGCGAAACCTATTACCGTTTTATCGAACGCAGCCGTTAATTGCCCTGATGGGAATAAAAGGTCGTCTGAAAAAGCGTTATTCCTAAATTTTAGATATCTATAGACACCTGTTCAGACGTTTCGTACAAGCCGGTTTCTGTATACCACAGAAACCGGCTTCTATAATTTCAAAACAATATCACTCCCATCATTTCCCAAACATATGCAATCATCTATCTGTTATCAATTCATACCCGATTCCGATTCAGATATCCCATTCTCAACACGACAAAGAAATCCATCCTAGACACAAATCTTTCTATTGAGAAAAATATTGTACTTCAAATCTAAATCCGCCCCCTATTCTTTTTCTAATATGCGGTTTCCAAACGCTTTTTGCGGTACAATACCGCCCTTAAATTTTTCCTTATTTCAAAGTACAAACTGCCATGTCCAAAAAAACCAAGCAAGAATTAGAAAACAACAAACTCAACAAACGCCTGCGCCACGCCGTCGGCGACGCGATTAACGATTTCAACATGATAGAGCCGGGCGACAAAATCATGGTCTGCCTCTCCGGCGGCAAAGACAGCTACGCCCTATTAGACATCCTGCGCCAGCTCCAAGCCAGCGCGCCGATTGATTTCGAGCTGGTTGCCGTCAATCTCGACCAAAAGCAGCCGGGCTTCCCCGAAGAAGTGCTGCCGACCTATCTCGAAAGCATAGGTGTGCCGTATAAAATCGTTGAAGAAGACACCTACTCCACCGTCAAACGCGTGTTGGACGAAGGCAAAACGACTTGTTCGCTGTGCAGCCGCCTGCGCCGCGGCATCCTCTACCGTACCGCAAAAGAATTGGGCTGCACCAAAATCGCCTTGGGACACCACCGCGACGACATCCTCGCCACCATGTTTTTAAATATGTTTTACGGCGGCAAACTCAAAGCCATGCCGCCCAAACTGGTCAGCGACAACGGCGAACACATCGTCATCCGCCCGCTGGCGTATGTAAAAGAAAAAGATTTGATTAAATACGCCGAACTGAAGCAGTTCCCAATCATCCCGTGCAACCTCTGCGGCTCTCAGCCCAACCTGCAACGCCAAGTCATAGGCGATATGCTACGCGATTGGGACAAGCGCTTCCCCGGACGTATCGAGTCCATGTTCTCCGCCCTGCAAAACGTCGTCCCCTCCCATCTCGCCGACCCAGAGCTTTTCGACTTCGTCGGTTTGGAGCGCGGTCAAACCTTAAAACACGGTGGCGACTTGGCGTTTGACAGCGAAAAAATGCCTGAACGCTATTCCGACGGCAGCGAAGAAGACGAAAGTGAAATCAAAATCACCCCATCCAAACCTGAACGAAAGATCATCAACATTCTGGCAAACAAGCCGAAAACTTGCGGTTTATAGCGGAATTTGTATTTTCAGACGACCTTTGAAACGCCCTCAAGGTCGTCTGAATTTTTATATCTAAAATTCAACGTATTTGCCCGTTTGCATCAACCTAACCGTTTTCTAGAAATCCAGCATTATTCTTCCTTTTCCTGACAAGACATACAGAAACAATCCCAGCATATTTTTGCGGTTGCTTTTGCTGCGAAACAACATAAAGCACGATCCGTTATAGATAACAACAAAAGGCCGTCTGAAAACAGGTTTTCAGACGACCTTTTCGTTTTTTACCTCTCAACAACGGGTTGGATTGGAATGGGGGGATATTTAAGTAGAATGAGTGAGGAAATTTTGTAAAGGTCTCCTCATGCTGATTCTAGGAGGTAGCTGATTTTAATAGCACTTTTTTATCATTTATAAAAACAAAAGGCATCAATCCGATGCCTTTTTAATTCATTAACATGAAAAAATTAACGTTCACTTCAACGTTTAATCGATTCACGAATCACTTCTTTGGCTTACTTCAAAAATGCCGCATGATACGCAATATGCTCACCAATAAAACTGGCGATGAAGTAATAGCTATGATCGTAGCCTTTATGGAAGCGCACATCGATCGGCTGGTTTGCCGCACGACAGGTTTCGATAAAATCTTCGGTACGCAATTGTGTTGGCAAAAACTCATCTTCTAAGCCCTGATCAATGCGCATACCTTGCACTTTATAGCCTTGTTGAATGAGCGAGTTGGCATCATATTGCTGCCATTTTTCGCGATCTTTTCCTAAATAAGCAGAAAAGGCTTTCTCTCCCCAAGGCACGAGACTTGGAGACAAAATAGGCGAAAAGGCAGAAACACTTTGATAACGTTCTTGGTTTCGCAATGCCAATACCAATGCGCCGTGTCCGCCCATTGAATGTCCCATAATGGAACATTTGCCGTTGGTAGGAAAATTTTCCTCAATCAGACGGGGCAACTCGTTCAAAATATAATCATACATTTGATAATTCGTCGCCCAAGGCTGCTCGGTCGCATTAAGATAAAAGCCCGCACCTTGCCCTAAATCATAAGCAGCATCGTTCGGCACTTGCTCTCCGCGAGGGCTGGTATCGGGGGCAACCACAATCACTTGATGTTCAGCCGCATAACGCTGAAAGCCTGATTTAGTAATGAAATTTTGTTCAGTACAAGTCAAACCGGAAAGCCAATAAATCACACCAAGTGGTCGATTCTCCTGATTATCCGGCAAATAGACGGCAAATTTCATTTCGCATTGCAGCGTTTGGGCATGATGTGCCCAAACTTGTTGCGAACCGCCGAAAATTTGATGTTGTTCAATCAGTTTCATCGCGGGCCTTAGTAATGAATAACAGCGCGGATCGATTTACCTTCGTGCATTAAATCAAAGGCTTCATTGATTTGATCGAGTGTCAGTGTGTGGGTTACAAACGGTTCTAACTCGATGTCGCCTTTCATTGAATCTTCGACCATTTTCGGAAGTTCAGAGCGACCTTTCACGCCACCAAATGCCGAGCCTTTCCAAACACGACCTGTTACCAACTGGAACGGACGAGTTGAAATTTCTTGTCCTACACCTGCTACGCCGATGATAATGGATTGTCCCCAACCACGGTGTGCACTTTCTAATGCCTGACGCATTACGTTTACGTTGCCGATACATTCAAAAGTGTGGTCAATGCCCCATTTATTGATGTCTAACAACACATCTTTGATCGGTTTATCGTAATCGTTCGGGTTTAAACAATCAGTTGCACCGAAGTGTTTTGCCAACTCGAATTTTGCGGGATTGGTATCAATGGCGATAATGCGACCCGCTTTGGCTTGACGTGCACCTTGCACCACAGCCAAACCAATCGCCCCCAAGCCAAACACCGCCACAGAGTCGCCTTCTTGCACTTTTGCCGTATTATGTACCGCGCCAATACCTGTGGTAACGCCACAGCCGAGCAAACATACTTGTTCGTGGTTGGCTTCCGGGTTGATTTTCGCCAATGAAACTTCCGCAACAACAGAATATTCACTGAAAGTCGAACAGCCCATATAGTGATAGATCGGCTGACCTTGATAAGAAAAACGCGTCGTGCCGTCCGGCATTAAGCCTTTACCTTGCGTCTCACGTACCGCAACGCATAAGTTGGTTTTACCTGAACGGCAAAACTCACATTCGCCACATTCAGCGGTATAAAGAGGAATGACGTGATCACCCGGTTTTACGCTTGACACACCTTCGCCCACAGCAACGACCACACCCGCACCTTCGTGTCCAAGCACCGCAGGGAATACGCCTTCAGGATCGCTTCCTGATAATGTAAATGCATCAGTATGGCACACCCCCGTGTGGGTATTGCGGATTAACACTTCGCCTTTGCGAGGCATTTCTACATCGATTTCCACAATTTGTAAGGGTTGATTTGGGGCGAATGCTACCGCTGCACGAGATTTGATAGTTGAATTGGTTTGTTTGATTTCCATTATTTTTTCTCTTTAACTCATTAACAAAATGACTAGATGACAGCAGTTTATACTTTGGATTTCAGTCTAAAGCAAGCGTTTTTTGTAATTCTGCTCCGGCAGTAGCATGATCGACTGAAGAGCCACCATGCAATCGGCAGTTAATTAGAATGCTATCAAATATCATTTCATATTTTAAATTAATATAAAAAACAATAATATAAATTATTATATCTTTTGCATCATTTTATTTCTCGATACAATCAGCATCAAACATACAAGAAAAAACCTATAAATGTCAAATAGATATTTATGTCTATTTTTCCTAGCAACTTGTTCACAAGGAGAGCCATTATGGCCAATACATTGCATCCTTTATACTATAACGTAGCAAACAATGAATCCGTCGTCATTAAAGGCACGACCCGCGATGACGTTTTATATGGCAGTCTCGGGCATACCGTATTCTACGGCGGCTTAGGCAACGATGTTTACCACAGTAAAAATGCAGGTGACACCATCGTTGAATATGAATATGAAGGCAACGATACCGTTTACGCCGATACAAACTTTACCTTACCGACACACGTCGAAAACCTGACACTGACCGGCTACGGCAACAATTACGGTTTCGGCAACAACTCAAATAACACCCTGATAGGCAACAGTGGCAACAACCGCTTAAGCGGTGGTCGTGGTAATGACACACTACACGGCATGGATGGTAACGACCTGCTGATGGGCGGCGATGATCGCGACTATCTTTACGGAGGTAGTGGAAATGACGTGCTACAAGGAGGCGAAGGAAACGACCTGCTCGATGGTGGATACGGCAACGACACTTTAGACGGTGGCAGCGGTGCAGACAGCATGAGCGGAGGATACGGAGATGATATTTACTATGTAGATAATGTGAACGATACGGTTACTGAATGGTGGGGAGAAGGTACCGATACCATTTACAGCAGCGTTTCTTACACAGCCCCAACCAACGTCGAAAACCTGACACTGACAGGCTACGGCAACAATTACGGTTTCGGTAACAACTCCGACAATACCCTGATAGGCAACAGCGGCAACAATCGTTTGAGCGGTGGTCGTGGAAACGACACGCTGCACGGCATGGACGGCAACGACCTGCTGATGGGCGGCGATGACCGTGACTATCTTTACGGAGATAGCGGAGATGACGTGCTACAAGGAGGCGAAGGAAACGACCTGCTTGATGGTGGATACGGCAACGATACTTTAGACGGTGGCAGCGGCGCAGACAGCATGAGCGGCGGATATGGAAATGATACCTATCATGTGGACAATATAAATGATACTGTCACCGAGCGGTGGTTCGAGGGTACTGATACTATTTACAGCAGCGTTTCCTACACCGCTCCAACCAACGTCGAAAACCTGACTTTGACAGGCTACGGCAACAATTACGGTTTCGGTAACAACTCCGACAATACCCTGATAGGCAACAGTGGCAACAACCACTTAAGCGGTGGTCGTGGAAACGACACGCTACACGGCATGGACGGTAACGACCTGCTGATGGGCGGCGATGATCGCGACTATCTTTACGGAGATAACGGAGATGACGTGCTACAAGGAGGCGAAGGAAACGACCTGCTCGATGGTGGATACGGTAACGATACTTTAGACGGTGGCAGCGGCGCAGACAGCATGAGTGGTGGATATGGAAATGATATCTATCATGTGGACAATATAAATGATACTGTCACCGAGCGGTGGTTCGAGGGTACTGATACCATTTACAGCAGCGTTTCCTATACCGCTCCAACCAACGTCGAAAACCTGACTTTGACAGGTAGCAATAACATCTTCGGCATTGGCAATTATGGCGACAATACTCTGACAGGCAACAGCGGGCATAATCGCTTGAGTGGCGAAGAAGGCAATGATACCTTGTATGGCATGAGCGGTGACGACACACTGTCAGGCGGCAATGGATATGACTATCTCAACGGTGGGGACGGTGATGACTATCTTGCAGGCGGTTTAGGCAGCGACACCATCGTCACAGGTGCAGGCAAAGACACCGTCGCCTTTACTGCAGCAGATATCCGTGAAGGCAGTATCGATCGTTTAACCGACTTTAACTCTGATATGGACAAACTCGACCTATCTGCTATGCGTTCTCTGCTGAGTGGCAACAGCGCAAATTTGAGCTGGTCAGAGATGTTTGTTAGAAACCCTGCTTATTACGATGCCGACCGTTCTTATCTCGTGTTCGATTCATATCAACAAACTCTTGCTTATCGTGCGGCAGGTGCAAGCAGTAATACCGTATTTGCCAAATTCGATAGCGACCAAGCAGCATGGTTGAACGCATCCAATATCATCGGCTAAAGATTCGCTAAAAAGAACTGACAGTTTGAAACGAATCTGCTTTTTAAATTCCAAAGCAAAGATTTAAAACAGATATTATTGGAAACAAATTTTCAGTTCATTCTAAGCTGATCCAATAAAAACGTCGTCTGAAAATCTAACTGTAGGGTAAAGTACATTACACTATAAAAAACTGCACCTTAGTAAGTAAACCTACTAAGGTGCAGTTTAATCTATTCTAAAGCCTAAAACATCATTTCAGACGACCTTTTTAGCAGGGAATAAACTGTTTTCTCTACTTTTTATTTGAAACAGGTTCGCAACCAGTATTACCGTTTTTACTTGTTAACTTGGCTTTGGCCGATTCTGCATCAGTACATTTGTAGGCATTACCCAAACTATCCATCCAAACGGAAAGTTTGTAATTCGTCCCACTTTTCGGGGTAGCAAAAAGATAATAGGCTCTGCTGTGTTTAGAGTCCTTATCTTTCATTGCACCACTGAAATCATATTTAGCCGCAACCTCAGGTGTAGCCTGATATTTCTTAAAAAACCCTGTATCTCCCTCAATTTCATCTTTCATTTTGAGGGCGGGATTTTTGACCAATTTGGTTTTCAAGGAATTATTGATGATAACCAATTCAGCATGCGCCTGAGATTGATAGCCGCGTTCAATGTAATGGATATAGGAAGGGTAAGCGATAGTGCTGAGGATGCCGATAATAGCAATGACAATCAGCATCTCAACCAGCGTAAACCCTTGAAATTTAGTGATAGACGTATTCATGATTTTATCTATTTATTCGTTGGCTACATAAGATTGCAGCATAACTACCGTATTTTCGTTTTTTCCCCATGCTTTAGCAGTGACACGATAAATGGTACGGTTGTCGGTAGAATTGGTGCTTAGGTATTCGATGATATAGCGGGGAGGCTTTTTGGCCCCACTATTTTTATCAATCGGGTATTCTCTACCATTAACATTGATACATTCTGTTTCTTTCTTAGAATGTGAATCAAGACATTCTGCATGCTTTCTTTTCCAAGCTTCTTCAACTTTGCTCAGATCAGCCTCGCCTTTAACATCAATAATACCAGTTGGGGTAGTGTATTCTTTAATACTGAGCTGTTTGGCTCTGCAAAGCCCCTTGGAACATTGATCGTTAAAAATCTGAGTGCCTTCTTCAATTGTATAAATATAGTTCTCACCTTCTCGCAATGCAGCTTCCGCAAGCGTAGTAGCAAATTTATGGTCGGCATCATTAGTACTGATTCGCTGCTCGGTATTATAGGACTGGGTCGCAGTAACAACGAGCAAGGCGATGACGATCATGATCATCAGGACAATGAATAATGCAAAGCCCTTTTGTGCAGAGGCTTTAGCAGGATGGTTTAGAGTAATCGGTCTGCGCATTTGTTTCCTCCGCGTACAGTTGCATTGATTTGATAGAGTTGAACTTTGTTTTCATCATTGCTTCCGCCTGCATTAAAACTGCCACTGTTCAGCAAGAGTTCGATAGCGGCCGGGGCTTCATCATTAGACAGATTCTGAGTATATTTAAATGTCTCATCTTTTGACTTATCCTCACCCTGCTTCTGAGCATTTCCGGCAGGAGTTGGGGCAGGTGCAGACGCAGATGCTACTTCACTTTCCTCAAATGTTTCAGGACAGCCTTCGGTATAAAAGTAATGAATACTCATACTTTCAACTCCCTTAATCAGCAACTGCGGGTTACTCCACTCACCTTTGTCTGTCAGTTGGAAACGGTAAAGACCTTTTTGCCCTCCGGCAGTACCCACAGCATAGGCATTCACCTCATGTTTCATGATGGAGATATTGCCTGCTTGGGAACCATCTGTCTTTAAAGCTGCTTTACTATCAGTAATTTGCTTGCCTGGTTTGGTAATGTTTGTGCAGCTGCTGGCTACTACTGTTGCCGCGTCTGGTGATGCGGTATCGATGCCGTATTGGAAAATCAGCGCCTTACCGCTCTGTTCAAAATCAGTTACACCTAAAGAATCTGTTTCTCTGACAGCAGGAAGCATTTTCCCACTACCTTTAAGCTTGAGAAAATCTTTGGAGCCAGAATCAGCGATAACGGCTTGAGCATCATATGCCGACATATTGAAACAACCAAAGTTTCCAGCCATGCGGGCATCACGTACGATCTGATTAGATGCGTTACGCAAATCCTGCTGAACATTTAAGCGAGCTGTGGCAGCAGTATTCAAACTGCGTGCAGTGAAATAGCTGGAGCTGACTGCCAACAGGACTATCATGCTCAATGCGCTCGCTACAAGGAATTCAATCAGGCTGAAGCCTTGCATACCTGCTTTTACCGGAATGTGTGGGCGGTTTTTATTATTCATTATTTTTCCCTTACGCGTACTTGGTAGGTGTAAATGATCGAATCTTCATATGTTTTGACGTCACTTGCGGCTTTACCGCCTTCTAAATCTTTAAGCCATAAGACTTTGATAACGGTATCAGCATCTGTTTTTTTATCGCAATTTTCGTGGAAAGTTCCGTCATAAGTAGCTTCCTTGTTCAAACTATCTTGGCATACTGAGTAGTAGAACGCAGAGTCAGGAAGAGCTGCTTTCAGTTCGTCATGAAATTTACCAAGCTGTGCTTTAGCCAACTCTTCTTTTTTCATACTCTCTTTCAGCGGTCCTTTTTTCAATGGTTCAGTAGAGGAATCACCGTATGTAGTGTAATAATCCTTATAATTCTTACACCACCCTCTACCATTCCTGCTATTGGTTGCTCCTTGTTTAGGGGTTGGGCATTCTACAAGCCTCGGATTAATCAACATCCCTTCCACCAAATTTTGAGTAAGTTGCGATACGATAGTCTGTCCTTCCGCTTCGCGTACGCTGGAAACGGTACGCAGTTGGATGGCAAGCAAAGCGAGCACGCCAATTGCAAGGACAAACATGGCAACCAAAACTTCAATTAAAGTCATACCTGATTGATATGGCTTAGAAAAACTTACCAATCTCGTTTTGGCGAATCTCGATTCGCTCGTTTTCAGACGACCTTTTGTACGTAATGTCATGGGTTTCATAGAGCTATATTTTATTGTTGGGGTTGTTTGTTGGATTTTGCTTTAGATTCTGCATATTTACAGAGATCGCGTGAATCTGACTTGGCGCAGATTTCTACTCGTCCGCTACTGTCGACCAACACAATGCTGGCACGAGACTTTTTGGTGCTTTCTGTGGTTGCGGCGGAATCGGTCATGCTGATTTTGATATAGCCGTCTGAGTAGGTAAAATCAGTTTTTTTACTGGGTTTATTGACAGAATAGCCAAAAGTACCGTTCGGTTGAAATGCCCAAAAAACAGGCTGTGAATCAGAGTCTTTGCCACCGAATTTGACATGATCAAATTGGTAGGTGACTTTATTCGCATCCTTAGCGTTTAAGACGATAGTGCGCAGGAAAATGTCCGCCCTATCATCATTGTAGTTAACATCACCACTCTTATCAGCATAGGCCAAGATGCCACTTTGATTGTATTTGGTATCACATTTATTGTCTGGAACCCCGTTTTTTCTGATTTGCACGGGACAGACATAGACAGGGAGATTGAGGCGGACTGCTTCGGCTCGTGCGAAACGCAAGAGATTTGCCACCTGTTCTGCCTGACTGGCAGCGCGGCGGGAGGCAATCCATTCGCTCATATTGGGAAGGGCGATAGTGGCCATGATGGCGGTAATAGCGATCACGACCAACAATTCGATTAAGGTAAAACCTTTTTGTTGTGCGTACATGAGTAGTAAAAACGTCTAGAGTTAAGTAATGTGTTTTATCATCCGGCTTAGAATGTTTTTATCGCCGGTAATTATGCGGTTTGGCTCATTCTAAACGATATTGGGATGAATTGCCTAATAAAATATGAAATTTGCTTGGTTTTTAGGCTGATTTGTCTCAATCTTCCATCAATGCGGATTCGGGAATGTAGGCTGCATTGTCGAATTTGGTAAATTGCCCCATCCAAGTGAGGAATACTTTCCCGACGGGACCGTTACGGTGTTTACCGATAATACATTCCGCAAGGCCTTTCATAGGCGATTCTTGGTTATAGTATTCGTCGCGGTACATAAACATAATCAGGTCGGCATCCTGCTCGATAGCACCAGACTCCCGCAAGTCGGACATCATCGGGCGCTTGTCGGTACGCTGCTCTACGGTACGGCTCAACTGCGACAAAGCAATAACGGGAACTTGCAGCTCCTTCGCCAAGGCTTTGAGGGAGCGCGAAATTTCGCCGAGTTCTGAGGCGCGGTTGTCCGAGCGGCCTGAACCTGCCATTAATTGCAGGTAGTCAATCACGATTAAGCCCAATTTTCCGTTGAACTGGCGTGCAAGACGACGGGCGCGGGCGCGCAATTCGAGCGCGGTCAAGCCCGGTGTTTCGTCAATATACATAGGCGCATCGGAAAGTTTGACCACAGCTTCATTCAGACGACCCCAGTGTTCATCTTCCAATCTGCCTGTTTTCAAGACGCTCTGATCAAGCCTGCCCACCGAACCCAGCATACGCATCACCAGTTGCGCGCCGCCCATCTCCATCGAAAATACGGCAACAGGCAACTTGCCCTCTACGGCAACGTGTTCCGCAATATTGATCGAAAAGGCAGTTTTACCCATAGACGGACGACCCGCTACGATAATCAAATCGCCCGGCTGGAGACCCGAGGTTTTTTTATCCAAGTCGATAAACCCTGTTGACACGCCGGTCACTTCATCGGGATTGTCGCGTGAATAAAGCATGTCGATGCGCTCGACTACTTCCTTCAAAAGCGCAGGCATTTCGAGAAAGCCCTGTTTGGACTTGGCGGTACTTTCCGCAATTTGGAACACCTTGTTTTCCGCTTCATCCAAAAGCTGTCCCGCATCCCTGCCTTGCGGATTGTAGGCACTACGGGCAATTTCGGTACCGACTTCGGCAAGCTGGCGCATGATGGAACGCTCGCGCACGATTTCGGCATAGCGGCGGATATTCGCAGCGGACGGCGTGTTTTGCGCCAAAGTAATCAGGTAATTGAATCCGCCCGCCGCCTCCAATTCTTCGTTACGCTCCAAACTTTCCTGAACGGTAATCACGTCGGCAGGACGGCTTTCGTTAATCAGATTGGCGATGGCGCGGAAAATCAGGCGGTGTTCGTGTCGGTAGAAGTCTTCACCGGTAACCACATCGGCGATTCTGTCCCAAGCCGAATTCTCGAGCAAAAGACCGCCCAAAACGGATTGCTCCGCCTCCATAGAATGCGGCGGCAGCGACAACGCGCTGACTTCACGGTCTTCAGACGACGTATCGGGATAATCGTTCATGGCAGTTGCTCTTAGGCTAAAATGGGAATCCGCTATTATAGCGTAGTGGAAATCGGGTTGGCATTACCTTTGTTCTGACTTGCCTACCATCAAGAAATAGATAGGTCGTCTGAAAATATTCAGACGACCTTTTTGCTATAATTTCCCTTTTCCCCGAACCGAAAACAGGCGGCAATATGGAAGTCATCCAATACCCCAATTCCCCCTTCAAACTCCACCAACCCTTCCCACCCGCCGGCGACCAGCCCACTGCCATTGCCGGCCTGCTCGAAGGGCTTTCAGACGGCCTGGCCTATCAAACCCTGCTCGGCGTAACCGGTTCGGGCAAAACCTACACCATGGCGAACGTCATCGCCCAAAGCGGCCGACCCGCCATCATCATGGCGCACAACAAAACCCTTGCCGCCCAGCTTTATGCCGAAATGCGCGAGTTTTTCCCCGAAAACGCGGTGGAATATTTCGTCTCCTACTACGACTATTATCAACCCGAAGCCTATGTGCCCAGCCGCGATTTGTTCATCGAAAAAGACAGCGCGATCAACGAACACATCGAGCAGATGCGCCTTTCCGCCACCAAAAACCTGATGACGCGCGACGACGTGATTATCGTCGCCACCGTGTCCGCCATTTACGGTATCGGCGACCCGACCGAATATCAACAAATGGTGTTGTCCGTCAAAGAAGGCGACACCATCGAGCAGCGTGACATCATCGCCACACTCGTTTCCATGCAATACGAACGCGGCGATTTGGACTTCAAACGCGGCAGCTTCCGCGTGCGCGGCGACGTAATTGACGTGTATCCCGCCGAAAGCTCCGAAAACGCCTTACGCATCAGCCTGTTCGACGACGAAATCGACCGCCTCGATATGTTCGACCCACTTTCAGGCAGCCTGCACCAGCGCGTCGGCCGCTACACCGTCTTCCCGTCCAGCCACTACGTTACCCCGCGCGACACCGTCTTGCGCGCTTGCGAATCCATCAAAGAAGAATTGCGCGAACGCATCGAATTTTTCGCCCGCGAACAACGCCCCGTCGAACAACAGCGCATCGAACAGCGCACCCGCTTCGACCTCGAAATGCTCTACGAAATGGGCTTCTGCAAAGGCATCGAAAACTACTCCCGCCACTTCTCCGGCAAAAAAGAAGGCGAACCGCCGCCCACACTGATGGACTACCTGCCCGACAATGCCATCATGTTCATCGACGAAAGCCACGTTACCGTTACCCAAATCGGCGGCATGTACAAAGGGGACGCATCGCGCAAGCAAAACCTCGTGGACTACGGCTTCCGCCTGCCTTCCGCCCGCGACAACCGCCCGCTCAAATTCCACGAATTTGAAAAAGTCATGCCGCAAACCGTCTTCGTTTCCGCCACCCCCGCCAAATACGAAGAAGAACACGCCGGACAAGTGGTCGAACAAGTCGTCCGCCCCACAGGGCTGGTCGACCCCCAAATCATCATCCGCCCCGTCGCCACCCAAGTCGACGATTTAATGAGCGAAATCAACGACCGCATCCAAAAAGGCGAACGCGTACTCGTTACCACCCTCACCAAACGCATGGCGGAGCAACTCACCGACTATTACAGCGAACTCGGCATCAAAGTGCGCTATTTACACAGCGACATTGACACCGTAGAGCGCGTTGAAATCATTAGAGATTTACGGCTCGGCCTGTTTGACGTACTCGTCGGCATCAACCTGTTGCGCGAAGGCTTGGACATCCCCGAAGTCTCCCTCGTCGCCATCCTCGACGCCGACAAAGAAGGCTTCCTGCGCTCCCACCGCAGCCTGATTCAAACCATAGGCCGCGCCGCGCGCAACGTGAACGGCGTCGCCATCCTATACGCCGACAAAATCACCGACTCCATGAAAGCCGCCATCGACGAAACCGAACGTCGTCGTGAAAAACAGATGAAATTCAACGAAGAACACGGCATCGTGCCGCAACAGATTAAAAAACAAGTCAAAGACATCATCGACGGCGTGTACCACGAAGAAGACAGCGGCAAAGGTCGTCTGAAAAGCAAAAACAAGGTCAAAGTCGGCGAAATTCACAATGAAGAAGATGCGATTAAAGAAATTGCCAAACTGGAAAAAGCCATGCAGCAGGCGGCTCGGGATTTGCAGTTTGAAGAGGCGGCTGTGTTACGGGATAGGATTCGTGGGATTAAGGAGAATTTGTTGTTTGGAGCGGAATAGTTTTGGAGTTAATTTTAGGAGTAAGTTATGATGAACAAGGAACAAGAAAAGATATATGAAATTAAATGGTATGAGGGATTAATTGGTTTGGTTGGCATATCAATTTTACTCGTACTTTTATTATATTATTTTACATTTGGAAATAGAAAGTTAAGTACATCTCCTGAGCAATGGGGGCAATTTGGAGATTATATTGGAGGTGTATTAAATCCAATTTTTGCCTGTGCTACTTTTATTGCTTTGTTATATACCATCAAATTGCAACTTGATACGATTAAATTACAAAAAGATAGTATCAAGTTGCAAGTTGAGGAATTAAAAGCAACAAGAGAAGAATTATCAAGAAGTGCAAAGGCACAGGAGGAGTCCGAAAAATTGTTAGCTGAACAATCAAAGATATTTAAGCAGCAACAGTTTGAAACAACCTTCTTTTCAATGCTCAACCAGCTCAATCAGTTATGTTCAAAAATATTAAATAAAGAAGTGGTGGTATTTGATAAATCTTTAGGAAAAGATGTAAAAAAAGGATTTGTTGATAATATTATAGATAATTTAATGAATAATATCGGGTATCATTTTGATAGTACTGATGATTTAATTTATTATTATGAGGAAGGTGATATAAATTTTCCTAAATTTGAATATATTCAAAAGAGAGTGGATAAAGATTTTATTGAATTTAATCAATTTTCTTTATATCTATATCAAGTTTTAAAATTTGTTAATTCGTTATCATATGGTAAAGGAAATTTAGATGATGAGGAAAAAAAATATAGTAATATTGTTAGAGCATCGATTGATTTTAGATTATTACAATTACTGGCAATAACTGCGTATAGAGAAGATACAGAATCATATCAACCATATATAAAACTTCTTGAAAGATATTCTTTTTTGGAACATATGCCTCTAAAATTGTTGGCTAATAGGAACTTCAATAGGTTGCTTATTAAGTGTCATCGATTATATGATCCGAATATATTTGGTAAGAGTGATTATATAAAAGATATAGAGAAGTTGATAAAGCGAACGTAGCAAGCCGTAGCCTGCATCTCCACCAACCGCGTGCGTGGCTGCACCACACCCTCCTCCTGCGGGTGGCACAAATTTTAAAACCGATGTGTGGGATGTACGTGGTACGTACGCACGCGTTTTTTGCCGTTCTCAAACCATTGTTTTAAACTTTCAGCAAGCAAGCGTAGGTCGGATACTTGTATCCGACAAAACCTTTAACACTCCCATCATTGCAATTCATTGCAGCAATGCCCAAAATGTCGGATTCGAGAATCCGACCTTGTATATCGGAACTCCCGTATCATAGCAACAAACCGCCCGGCCGCCGCCCGCATCCGACCAAGGCAAACAACCGTTGCGTAGCTCAGGGAGCAGCCGGGCAACCCATCGACACAACCGGACAGTTGCCAGACAAC